>CAYOYL010000167.1:0-12662 GCA_964408175.1 uncultured bacterium | reverse complement strand
TGACTTATTTCTCCGCGTGGAACTGTTACTCAGTTCAAAAAAACTAAAACCGCTTGCCGATGCAATCATGCATCTTGGTTATAAACCTGTCAAGGGTGCCGAAAATTATCAGTTCGCAAAGGCCGGACCTGATAATTCTATTGCCGGCAGCATCAAGATTGACCTTTTGACAGGGCCGCGAAAATTCTTCAAAGAGTCCAAACTGCATACTGACATACGGCGAGTTCGTCCAAATCCATCTGTTGGTATCCATGCCCATCCAGTCGATGAAGTCCCCACCCTCGAAGAAAAATTACTGCCCATGGTTCTCGCTGGAACATTAAACACAGGTTCTAAATGGAAAGCAGAGGTTTTTCTCCCCCATACGTATTCATTCCTTCTCATGAAACTCTTTGCTTTCAGGGACCGTGTAAATGACAGAGAAAAAGAATTCGGCCGTCATCATGCGCTTGACCTGTATACAATTGTTGGCTTGATCACTGAGACCGAATGGCGAGAATGTCTTGAGTTTGGCAAAAGGATGAGGACAGATGTAACCATTGTTGAAGCAGGAGACACTATCGCTGAATATTTTTCAGATAAACAGAAACTTGGACTTTTACGTATGCAAGAACACGAATACTACCGTTCTGACTTTCAATTAGATGATTTCATTGCTGTGTTAGTCGAATTGTTTCCCAAGACATAAATCCATACAAGAATCCGAAGAACCAGACACTACTATCAGAAAGAAAGGTCATAAAAATGGAAAAATCAGATAAGGAATTTTAAAAAGCAAATGTTGGAATAGGATTCTATAAAAGAGAGCAATGGGAAAAATTCAAAACGACTGCATTTGACCAGCGAGTTTTCGAGGATTCTTATGACGAGTGGTTGGAAAATTTCAAAAACTTTGTCAAAAATGCTGAAATGGACGGAGTAAATTTCAAAATGGTCGTAATGGATTTCGATGAATTCATTGATTACTGTAAAAAGAATGATTTGAAAAATACAAGTGAGTCGCGTGCACAATTTGTTAGTGAAAAACTACATACTGAAGGAGGAGAAACATTGTAAGTTGCCAACGGATCTTCGGTCCGTTGTGTGACTATTAAGGTAAAATACTTTCTATGCACCAGAATGCCTTAATCCTTGTCTATCAAGGCTTAACAAAAAACATCAATCATAAATAGCGGCCTCTGGAAATGCTTAAACTAACGAACGATTTGGACACACCTTGGACACACCTTGGGCACACTTTGGAAAAACACCTTTCAAATACGGAAGCAGAAAAATCGCTGAAACCGTTGGGGGAGTAAGTGCCGAGGGAGGGATTTGAACCCTCACGAGGAGTAATCCCCAACGGATTTTAAGTTCCAGACAGTCAAAATTAACCGAAGCCCCTTCCTGCTTCCAATCCCTTCTCTATCAAGCCTCCCCAGACTTTTTGAGAATAATCTTCTACCCCTAGAAACCCGTAAAATTGACACATTCCCGTCACACATACGTCACACTTACGTCACACTTTTTCAAGGACATCCAATCATGCTTAAATCCTTATATCCCAAGCTCTTAAGTCTATATCCCTGCGTCCAGCCCAAAATCAGCATCTTCAAAAGTGTGCCAGGATTTCTTCAAAACTGCTTATTTTTCCGTACAGTTTTGGACAGAAAACTAAAAACCTGATAAAACAACTTTTTATCCTGAATAAAGATTATCTCAGCCAGCTCATTATTTTTCCGGTGTGCTCAGCAAATAAATTTGACAAGAAAATAATACATGAAATAATATAAGGCATGATACAAACAAAAAAGGTGCGAGATGAAACCCAGACAGACAGATAGACAGACGTAAATACTCCTTAATAATAATCTTTTGTTTTTCCGTTATTTTTCTTTTTGTTCTTCCCACTGCATCCGCGACACTCTCCATAACTCCCGATAAGATTCCCGCAAAAGGTGTTATTGATATAACCTATCAGAACAGTTCTCCTAAAACAATATTTGCTCAGGTAAAACTCAACGGCAGGCCAATAAAAGTACTTCACTTAAAAGGTTTTCTTCCCGTAACCTCATTCTCTCTGGATACCGGCAGGTATAATGACGGGGGATATTTTTTAGTGCTGGAGACAACAGGCAGGGATGGCGGACTAACCCGCAAGCCGTATTTTATCCTTATAGGCAATAATACCGACTGCAGAACAAAGTTAAACGCGATAGATGAATTGATAAAAGAAGGACAATATACAACAGCCCAGCAGATTCTCGAAAAGACATTCCCGTCGCAGGATGAAGAAATAAAACAAATCGTGTCTGTTGCAGAAAGAATTGCCGGCGATACAGAAACCGGCAGCCTTGACTATTTCTCCTACACAGCCCGCCGTGAACACCTGCAATTCCTTTCAGATATAAAAGGTTATCCCATAGCCATAGTTCCTTTCACTGCTGCAAGGATATCCGGACTCTTGTCAGAGAGACAGGGTTTGTATACAGCGGCGAAAGACTACTACAACCGAAATCTTATCAATTATCCGCATCTTTATGATAACCGTACAGCGGCAGAATATATAAGAATACTGAAAGGCGTTGAAAATACCAATAAGACAACCTCATCTGCCAGACGGCTGAAACATACATTTGAACGGCGGAGAGGGGATGAAAAAGACGGCAGGACAAAATATCTCATAGCAGTTCTTGAGAAATACACAGGCAAAACCGCCAGGGCAGAAGAACTTTTTCAGGAGATATCCTGCCACAGCAATCCTTCCATACTGAATCAATGGGCACAATACCAGCTGGCAGTACTTGATAAAAAAAAAGGCAACTACGATAAGGCGATAGAAGTCTTTGAAGGACTTTTGTCAGAAGACAGGGAACGAATAAACGACTATGCGAGGTTTCAGTTGGGCGAGAGTTATTTTCTGAAGCGGGACTTCCGGCAGGCGCTGCTTTACTACGAAAGGATAGCACTAACCCATTCACCGACAGAAGACAGGCCGTTTGCCTTGTATCAGACAGGCATATGTTATCTGGAACTGAACCGTCCCGAACAGGCGATAGAATATCTGGACATTTTGAACAAGGATTATCCTCAGCACAGGTTGACAAGGCAGGGGATGTACCTTTATGCAGAAGCCTCATACAGGGCATCGAAGAATAAGAGATGGGGCAACGACCCTACAGTTGAACTGGAAGTAATTACCGCAACATTGAAAGAGGTAATAGAGAAATATCCCAATACCAAAGAATCGGAAGACAGTTACTATCTTATCAGCCAGTCCATACGGGAAGTTACAGACGAACTGAACAAGAGGGGGCAGCATAACATAGCGAAAAGGACCTATGCTCAGTTGGTGGGAGAAGATGCTGTGGGACTGGAAGAGAAAGATGAAGGGGAATCTGAGGAAACAACAGAAATACAACTGCAGGAAAGGGAAACCAACCCCATAATTAAAAACTATCTGCAGCTGGCAGACCGGCTGTATGCAGAAAAAAAATATGAAGAAGCAATAAAGATGTACCAGAGAATACTACAAGAATCCCCGAGAAGTTCTCAATCTCCATGGGCGCAGAGAAGTATTGGTATTTGCTATGCAGCATTGCGAGAATACGAAAAAGCGGTAGTAGAATTGCAGAAAGTTGTGGATAGATATCCCAAAAGTCCATGGGCGCCGGATTCTCTTGAACGGATGGGAGTATATTACTGGCAGGGATTGGATAACTTTCCGGCAGCAATCAGTGCGTTTACACTTCTCATGGAGAAATATCCAGAGGACAATTTATGTCGCTATGCATGTTTAAGCATTGCAGAGATTTACCAGAAACAGGAAAACTATCAGAATGCACGTATCTGGTATAAAACGGTTATTGATAAATATCCTGGGACTGATATAGAACCACAGGCAAAAGAAAAATTGGCTGTACTTAACAAACTCAAGGAGAAGAAATGAGGAAAGAGAGAAAGGCGGTGTATAAGGCTTTCACAAAAATATTTGCTGTAATTACACTTATCTTGTTTTGGGGTATTATAATAGCAGAAGGTGCAGAGATGACACCGCTTGTTCACCAGTGGATTGGAGTAAACCCTGGTGGTGGAAACAACAATATAAATGTTACAGCTAACGGTGCGCGGTACAGGTTCTATGTGGCGTTGAGTCTTAATACGGATATTTCTCCCAATCCCAATGGCGATAGATTCTATGCGACAGACGGGTATGTTTACAAGCGTTCCAGTATAACCTGGAGCGTAAATAGGGAAGGAGGCATACCAGAAACAGAGTCAGAAAAAGCAGGAGCACCTAAAACAGGGAATAACAGCCTGAAGAGTTTTCGGTGGCAGACACCAATTGCCAGCGGGGCTTATACTGTTACTCTGTCGGGACAGAGGCATCCATATGGTGGCGGAGGAGGCGGTGGGGAAGAGGTTTGGGATGATTTTACCACAACAAGAGGCGGAACTTTTGCTTATGCGCAGGTTTACGATACAAAAATGATATATGGTGACCCTAAAGTTCCCTATGGTACTGGCACAGAATTTGCTGTCACCCCTGGCGCAAAGCTGATTGTGGAAACAAAAGTGAAGGACAATGTTGGGGACATAAAATACGGTGAGGTAACCGTTTACTGGGAAAAGGTTGATCCTTCTCCTGCTAATTCGCCAGGGGGGCAGGAAGCCTGTCAGAGAATTCTACCAAAACTGCCGATGGCAGTGGGAAGGCGGAAGTAACCTTCACCTGTTCTTCTACAAGGGGTGATGACCATATTGTAAAGGCGAAAAATAAAGAGACTGGTGCTACTTCGGAAAACAATTCAGGTAAGGCGGTGATACCTGATGTGAAAGTTTTGGAGATTTGGTCTGATCAGTTGTCGGGAGTGAAGGCGAATTATCATCCTGGTGGGAGTGGGAGAGGAGGAGGGTATGGATATCTAATGATTTCACCGATATCACCAACCGGGCATCTTAAAATGCGAGCAAATCTTGAAATTAAACCGGATATTTCATCTGTAAGAAACAAAGTTTTGGTTAGAGTTAAAACTCAAGATGACGATATAAGAGGAGCAAGTAATTTAATAGATGGTACTTCTATTGCAGAAGTATGGTTGTCCTATGGAGGATACTATGGAGTTCAAACTGGAAATATAGTTACTGGAATAGATTGGAATGACAACCAGATTCTTGATGGTGAAGAAAAAACAGATGAATACGAAGGAGCAAATTTCAAGCTGGTTAATTATACCGGGTATACTTCAGCATGTACGTATCTATTAGGATTAGCTACTGGTGGTTGGGGTCCTTTTCCTCATGCATCAAATTTCTTGTGTGCTTTTCTTGATAGTACAGCGGTGCCAGGTGCATCTTCAGTAGAAAATACTTCTCTGGGAGTAAATCTTTTATATCACAACGTTGGTGCTAATTTCACTGGAATGGGGGCATCTGCAACAGCAACAATACGTGAGAATATTTTCAATTCCAATCACGCAATAGTAGCACATATTCTGGCGGACGCTGGATTCAGAAATTTTCTCACGAATGGATTCGGGGAACACACGCAACAAGTGCAGACCTATTTTCAGGATCATCCTGACGAACAACAAAAAATATTTGTTTGGCAAATTAATGAGACTGTATCCTATGTTGGCTCCCATATGGTTTATACTTTTGGAGAAGCTTCAGCAGTATTAACCGTAGCGGTCCGTGTCAAGAAGAACGGTTTAGAAGTAGACGACGTGTTGGTCACTGGATATCAAGGGGACAGATATGACTGGGATTGGGAAAAGGGTGACCTTGATATAAAAGGCGTAAGAGTACAAACCGGTTTTTCCACATTAGGTATTGCTGGAAATGTCTTTGAATCGAAAGTGAATTTTAATAACTATATCACGGATTTAGACTACAATTTTAATTAAAAAAGAAAGGAGGATGGATATGCTTACCAAGAAAAAGGGATTGCGGATGGCAATATTAGTATTTTTAGTTATAGTTTTCTTTCCTAAAGTTACTTATTCTCAGGTTAATCAACGAATAAATGAGTTAAGAGAAACTATCCAAAACAAGGATTTGAACGAAATCACTGTTTTTATTGAAAAAACAGATTCTTGGCCGAAAATTGTTGCGTCTAAAACAATCGATAACCTTTCTTCTGAAGAACAAAAATTTCAAAGAGAGGCACATAAGTTAGCAAAAGAACTATTTGGAAAAATCAGGGAATTTGAGGTTCAATATGGAAAAGATGACAATATAAATTCTTTGACAGCAGCGGTAGAAATCTACAGCAGAATGGGTAGAATCTTGAAGAGAAAACAAGGATATGTCAATTTAGTTTTAACAGAAACAGTTTATCGTTTAGGCTTATCACGCCTTGCTTCTTTTCTCAGAGAAAATCCTGAAAGGTATCAAGAGGTAGACAATCTGTGGCAGAATTTTGACAAGCCTTTTTATGACGTATCTAATATAATTGTATTTTGTGAAGAAGAGCTTGGTATTGCAAATGCTAAAAATAAAATTGAAAAATTTCCTGAAAGTATCTTTTATTCTATTAATAAAATAATCCCCGAACATTTCAAAATGAAGGTGTCTGAAGAATTGTCAGTAGATGACCCGTATAAAATGTTTTCTACAACCCATCTAATAGACGAGATGGATATTTTTATTTTTCTTCAGCGTCTGAGTGGGACAGATACAATTTTAGAGATTTCAATCCCAGGAGCGATTGAATATCTTAACCGAGGGGGGCAAATAGAGGATTTGCCAAAATATTGGAAGGATGTCAGACCTTTTGAAAAAATCATGGAAGGTTCTGAAAAAATGAAAGCCAACTTTTCCGGTGATGTGGGGCCTTTTGTTTCTAATCTCTATTTTTTAACAGATGAATTCAAGAGCAAAGAGGAAAACACCCCTAATTTTTATATAAAATAATTGGCGAAAACGAAAAGAAGGATGGACTAATGCGAACTTCAGGAAAAGGATTTGCAGTACTTATTATCCTATGCTTTTTTCTCGGTAATCATTTCTGTGAAGCAGAGGGAAAAGAACTCTCACCTGTATTTATAGAGCATAGAGAATTTTTCAATTACCACCGAAAAAAGGCTTTTTGGGAAGATGTTTATAAAAAAACAAGAGTATTATTCTATCAAGATATGGTTTTTTGGTATAGGCGAGGACCGATAAGCTCACCTACTCATGAATGGTTAACTGAGCGGGAAGAAATATTAAGAAGTTCGCTAACTGTAAGTTTTGTTTCTTTCCCCCAAGAAAAAGCAATCATTTTTCCCTATTATGGAGGTCCCACGATGCGTTGTCTAGTAAAAGAGACGAATGTTTATAGGATAGTGCCTTTACCAGAAGGGTTTATGGAAAAAGTCTCTAACGGGCAAATACAAATTTCAGAAATGGAACAGCAACTCGTAAATGTGAAAGATGATAAAGATTTATATAGCATAACAGGAGATCATAGATACAGAATGTTATTAAGAACTTTTGACCAGATTCTTTTAAATTATGAAACATCCAAGAAGGGACTGGAGAGGTGTTTGCGAAACTATTTTGAGGCAACAAAAAAAATTCTTACAAATGAAGAACTTCAGAATATGTCATTAGGCTTCACTAATTCCTTGTTGGAAGTCCCAGGGATGCGTCTCGATTTTCTGCTGGATCCCTATGGGGAGAGGTTACAGATAGAAGGATTGAAAGTAATAGAACCTGCTTTGATACAATCTATAAAGGTTGAAAGACAAAAAGCATTTAAGGCACACTTTAGAGAAATGAAACGCCATTATCCTTTTTTTGCCTTGCCTTTTGTTTTTTTCTGGATTGTCGTTGCGTTATCAGTGCACAGATTCATTCTAATAAAAATATTACATATAAAAGTTTACACGAGAAGGATTTTCTACTGGCAGTTAGTTATTGCCATAGTTGTTTGGATTATACGCTCAATACGTTATTTTTTCTCTTGAACAGGAGTTTTATAAAAAAGTAAGAACAGGGAGTAAAAATCTAAAATGGTTTAAGCGGATAGAAATGCACATACATATACGGTACGGGCTGTTGTTCATGGGGTTATTTGCGGTGATGTGTGCGATCTTTATCTGGCAGCTGGTATATTTTGGGATAAGAACAAGAGAACGTAGAAACTTTTTTGCCGGCCTGGATATCCCTGAATGTCCCGGGGAACTGCCGGAGGATATGCTTGTTGCGGATGAGCCGGAGCCGATACCGAAAGAGGCATTCCATATAGCCAGAAAGAAAGAATTATCCATGGATGAAATACTGGATAAGCGCAACCCGTTTTCCGATGTAACCTTCAGGGAAGATGAGGAGCGGCGTCGCGCGCGTGAACTGGAAGAGTTCTGGAGCCAGCGGTTTTATTCCATCCTGAGGGAAGAACAACCGGAAGAAGATGTTATCACCTTTGCCTATATAATAAAGGAACGTCCGGACTTGCCGCCGCCTGCTCTTGACAGCGTAGAGCTGGAAGGTATGCCAAAAGAAAGCCTGACGGCAGAAGTCCAGGCAGAGAGCCCGCTTAAGTGGAAAGGCGTGCTGAATGTTGAAGGACAGCGTTATTATTTTCTGGGCAGCGGCAGGAAAGATTATGCGGCTGGATATGGAGAGCGTGTGGAAGGATATACGGTGCATAAAGAAGAAGCTACCCGGCTCCTGCTGGAAAAAGACGGAGAGATATATGCGGTGGAAAGGAGAAACTGATTCAACCGATGAAACGTATAATAATAGCAATACTGTTTGTTATAACAGGCACAATATCCTCATTGGGAGTGGAGATAGACATAATCGAGCGCATGCCTGTGGAGATATTACTGCATACACTTGGCAGGAGTTACGGCGAGAACGTGGTAATCATCCCCGGAGTTGAAGGAGTGGCGCCCATCCTGACGTTGAAAGACCTTACCTTTGAAGAAGCACTTGATACAATAACCTCATCGCTGGGCTTAATCTGGGAGAAGACAGACAAAGCTTATGTGGTAAAGAAGGTTCCGCCGCCGGAAGCTGAACCTGAAATCACAGAAGTCTTTGTCATCCGGCATGTATCCCCTGAAAGCGTATATGAGATGATACTCCCTTTAGTGGAGAGCAAAGACAAAGCCACCCTGCTTAAAGATGCCGGTGCAATAAAGGTGGCAGGCAGCAGTAAAGCGATAGAAGATATAAGCCGCCTGGTGGCAAGTATAGACACAGAAGAAACAGCTGCATACCGCAAAGTCATAACAACAGAACAATACACTCCTCAGCACATCACCGTAAAGGCGTTCACCGACGGTATAAAAGTATATCTGACCGAAGATGGTGTCAGGCACGAGGTAGCAGAACAGACAAAGACCGTCAGCGTAACAGCCAACAGGAATATTCACAACCGTATAGCGCAGTTTTTGCAAAAACAGGATACCGATAAAGCGCTTGAGATAGCCAGGGAGGAACCTGTGCCGCAGGTATCCATAGAAAGCCAGTTTGTGGAATTCATGGAAGACAGTGCCAGAGGTTTTGAGATAGACTGGCAAATACGTCGCATAAAAGGTGCAGCGTTTGACCCGTATATACCAGGCACCAGCATCTCAGCCGACGGTTCAACGGCAGGCAATCTTTTAATAGGATTGTTGCGCCAGCGTTCTGACTGGTCGTTTTTCAGCACCCTTAACGCCTATATCAGGGAAGGCAAGGCAAATATTCTTGTGGCACCCAAGACCTCCGCCATGGACGGCGAGACAGCGGTATTTGAATATACGAGGGAATACAACTGGTGGCAGGGCACACCGCACTTTGATTACGAAGGCAAGTTATCCCGGATAGTGTATAGCCTGGGCGAACCTGTAGATGTAAATATATCACTTGAGATAACCCCGGAGATAGATACTGCAACAGACATGGTAACAGTAACTCTGCACCCGGTAGTGCAGGATGTAATAGAGTGGGTAAGCCAGCCGGATGCGCCGCAGGTGAAAGTGCCAAACGTATCCAGTCAGGAGACGACAACCCGGCTGCGCATAAAGAATGGCGATACAATAGCGATAGGCGGACTGAAGCGTGAACGGGAAGATGACCAGTTAAACCGCGTACCTGTTTTGGGGCACATTCCTATGCTGGGCAAATTATTCAGGTCAACGACAACTACTCTTACCAAAAGCGATTTAATCATATTTCTGACAGTAAAAATAATGGAAGAGCCGGAAAAAACCGTTGATAAAGAAACAGAATCTCCTGATGAAAAACCTAAAGAAGATACCTTGTAAACTCCTGTTTGTTTTTTTGATTTTAATAGTCAGTACCGGATACGGCGCAGTGGAGGAGTTTATAGACATAGGTTTTAGCAAAAGCGGAGGTATGCAATTCAGCCGTTCCGGGATAGGGCTGGAGTTTCTTACCGTAAGGTTGTATGTGGACGACAGTTCCCGGGCAGTATTCAACCGCCTGCCCTTTAAGACATCACTGCCTGAAGGAAAATATCCTGCAAGGGTAGAGGTAACCGACCGCAGCAGGAAACTACACACCAACTATTACAGTATAAATAAAGACAGTCAGAAGTTTATATGCGAAGTGCAGATAAAAAGGCAGGGAAAACTGATAAGAGTGCCTGAAGGCACAAAAGGTCTTAAATTCCTGTATGATATGGCATCGGGGGCAGAAGCAGAAAAAGGTTATGGCACTGCTGTAGAACTTTATCACAAGCTCATTGTTCTTGGAACCGAACCTGAGATGTACAGAGATGTGGTACTAAGGCTTATAGATATCTACCGGGCGAACAAAGAATACAAGCAGTTATACTATTTTTGCAGGCAGTTTTTAAGGTATTTTCCGCGGGACGATAAGACGCCGGATGCGGTGTTTCTTGTGGCAGAACTTCTCTTTTCCTACGGCAAGTACAAGGAAGCGGCATGGTTATACGAAAGAGGCAATGTATTGTCAGTGCGTCCTGAAACATACTTTCAGCTGGGCTATTGCTATGAGCAGATTTATGATTATGAGAAGGCGATACACTGGTATGAGAAATTTTTGACAGACGCAGAGGAAGAAGACAGGGATAAAACAGCGGTAAGTGTATTCCGGCTTGCCGGCCTGAACTATCTGCTGGAAGATTATTTCGCGGGCAAGGCAGAACTGGAAGAAGATGTGGATATTGAAGAAACAGAGTTTGTTTTTGAAGATACAAAAGAAAAAGAAACAACTGCTGCAGATACTGTATTAAAAGAAGACAAAAAAGAAGAAATCCGGTATACAGAAGAAGAACGTAAAAGGTTCAGTTACGGTTATTATGCGCAGGCATACCATCTATACCAGAGTTTTGTCATTAAATATTCTGAACATTATCTGCATAACGAGGCACTTTTCAGGTTTTCCGGATTATGCTATGACCTTCGCAGGTACAACGAATCATTAGGTTATCTTGCCCGGCTGAGCAGCAGAGAGCAGATATCGGAAGATATGAAAAGGAAGATAATTTACAGACAGGGGCTGTGTTATCTGGGATGGAAAGACTACAACAGAGCCGTAAATATCTTCACCGGGATGCAGAGAACATATCGTGGGACAGAAGAGGCAACAAATGCGCAATTTTATGCCGGGCTGGGTTATTACCGGCTGGCTGATTATATGAGCAGCTACGGACATCTTACCGGGTTTATCGGCAGGGCTGAAGATTCTCCGCTTGTCCCCGATGCAGAATACTACTCGCTTGCATGCCTTTTTTATGAGGCAGTGCGCAAGAATTCCGGCGGGGAGAACATAGAAAAATTAAAAGGAGAACTGGAACCGTTGCTGGAACAGTTGAAACAAATGGTCTTCATGTATCCTGACAGCAGCATTGTCCCGGAAGCCGAGGAATTGATAGCAAAAGGATATGAGATACTGACAGGCGAAGATGATCTTTTTGAAAAGGAAGGGCTTTACATGGATTTGAACAGTTATGTGCAGGCGGTTTTGGAAAAATATCCTAACGGACCGGACAAACTGTTTTATGACGAAGGCATGAAGAAGGTCGCAGCAAAAGAGTACGAGCAGGCCGGCGGTTATTTCCTTGTGCTGCTGCAAAAATTCCCTGACAGCGGGTTTTTAACAGATACGAGGTACCAGCTGGGGCTTGTATACGGCAACCTGACAGCATACAGGCAGGGGATAGAGATGTTAAGGGCACTGGTCGCGGAAACACCTAAACATCAGTTGGCTGATGATTCATTATATCTTATAGGATATTACTGCCTGTGCCTTGAAAGTTATAATAATGCAAAAAGGGCGTTTGAATTACTGCTTGCCAACTATCCCGACAGTCCGAGGGCGCAGTGGGCAAAACGTGACTTACAGCTGCTGGAAGAAAGGGGGCTTTTGAACGATGCGCCAGAATAAGTTGAGGTGAGGAATTTCTCAAATTTTTTCCAGGATACAGAAGGAATTTTTGTCATCTTTAAACTGAAAGGGGAATTTTGACCTCGCTGGATTCTTGAGCAACAATTAAAAAAGAACCAATTTCTGTCAAGGATTAAGCGCAATTACCATACACTTATGAAATTATCTCTTGATGTACAGTAACTTTGCAGCGGATGTTTCGTCCGTTGCGGAGTGCCTCAAGAAAAAGCTTTAAAGGGTATGAAATTCGCTAAGCCTTGTGTATCAAGGCTTAACAAAAAAACAGGATTTTCATGAAGAGCGTCAGTCAAAGGATTTTTATGTCACACATACGT
>CAYOYL010000166.1:0-2868 GCA_964408175.1 uncultured bacterium | reverse complement strand
ACTGGATGTTTTGAAGACAATCAACTCAAAACACCTCGGGACCAACCTTGATACAATGAACTACAGATGGTACGGATACAGGGTGGATGAACTGACGAATATATATAGACAGGTTGCACCCTATGCCCTACATACACACCTGAAAGACGGCACAGGTACAAAAGAGAACTACAAGGGGACGGTACTGGGAGAAGGAGAGGTACCGATAAAAGATGCTATAAATATACTGAAGGATGCCGGCTATAAGGGTGTATGGTGCGTGGAATATGAAGGGAAAGAGGGAGCAGAAGGGTATAGAAAGAGCGTGGAGTATCTCCGCAAAATAGGACTTTAATGGCAGACAGAGAGAAGTGGGGCAGTAAACTGGGAATAATCCTGGCGGTTGCAGGAAGTGCTGTGGGGCTTGGTAACTTTCTCAGGTTTCCTGTACAGGCGGCAAAAAACGGCGGCGGTGCGTTTATGATACCCTACTTCATCGCATTCTTCCTTCTGGGCATCCCCCTGATGTGGATTGAGTGGACAATAGGAAGGTTTGGCGGTGGATTCGGGCACGGGACAGCGCCGGGCATCTTTCACTCGCTGTGGCAGAAAAACAAATTTATCAAGTACTTCGGGGTAATTGGCATCTTCGGCCCCATAGTCATTTTCATATACTATACCTACATTGAGTCCTGGCTGCTCGGATACAGTCTCTTCTCACTCACCGGGAAATATGCCGGTATAACCAGAGAGGAAGGGATGGTCGCCTTCCTACAGGGATACCAGGGGATAGCACGCAATGAATACTTTTCCGGTATTAAAACTGCATATACCTTTTTCTTCATCACCTTCTGGATGAATATACTGGTTGTCCTGTTCGGCATAAGAAAGGGGATTGAACGGATGTGCTCCATCGCCCTGCCTACGTTGTTACTGCTGGCTGTAATAATTATGGTGCGGGTGCTGACCCTGAAACCTGTGATAAACCCTCTGTGGACATCCGCAGGGGGACTGGGGTTTTTGTGGAACCCTGACTTCTCTGCGCTCAAAGATGCCAGGGTCTGGCTCGCCGCGGCAGGACAGATATTCTTTACACTGAGTGTGGGCATAGGCGTAATACTGACATACGCAAGTTACCTCAGAAAAAATGATGACGTTCTGCTCTCCGGGCTCACAGCCGCAAGTACCAATGAGTTCGCAGAGGTCATTATCGGAGGAAGCATTGTTATCCCCGCAGCATTTATCTTTTTCGGGCCTGTAGGTATAGGCAGGGTCGCAGAACAGGGAGCATTTGACCTAGGCTTTGTCACTATGCCTTTTATACTGAAAACCTTCCCTGCGGGAAACACATTCGGATTCTTCTGGTTCTTCCTGCTTTTTCTTGCAGGAGTAACCTCTTCCATCTCGCTGGCGCAGCCGGCTATAGCGTTCCTTGAGGATGAGTTCAGCATATCAAGAAAAAAAGCGGTTTTTATATTCGCCATCACCTGCTTTCTTCTCTCACACCTTGCCGTATTTTTTCTGGCAAAGGGTGCCGTGGACGAACTTGACTTCTGGGGCGGTACCTTTGCACTCGTGGTCTTTGCAACCATAGAGACAGTCCTTTTCGGATGGGTCTTTGGAATTGACAGGGCATGGGAAGAGATGCACTTCGGTTCGGACATAAGGATACCGAGGACTTTTAAGTTTATCATCAGGTATGTAACCCCGTTGTTTTTATTCTTCATACTCGGGTTCTGGACATACCAGCAGGCGATACCCACGTTACTGCTGAAGGGTGTGGCGAAAGAGAACATACCTTATGTTATACTTACAAGACTCGTGCTGATAACCATATTCCTGACCATCTGCTTCCTGGTTAAAAAGGCATGGGAGAGGAAGGCAGCATACCATAATTCTGCCCCTGTCCTTTCAAGTGAGCGCGAGAAAGAAGGTGGTTAAAAAGTTATAGAGGAAAAACAATGCGGCTAAGCGGACTGATATTTATGATTGTTTCATGGGGAAGCATTCTTTATCTGCTCGCTTTTTGCATATACAAAGCACTGAAAAACCGATAAGAAGTTTTTTTGAATCTGGAGGTGTATATGTGGATACCTGTGATAATACTCGGAGGGTTGGGCGTTGTTTTTGGAACATTCCTGACCTTCTTCAGTATTAAATTCAAGACCGAAGAAAACCCTGTGGTTGCGCAGATTAATGAGTTACTGCCAAACGCCAACTGCGGTGCCTGTGGTTCCCCCGGATGCAGTATGTTTGCCGAACTTCTCGCTGAAGGCAAAACAACTCCGGAAAAGTGCGCCATGCTTTCGGAGGAGAACTATAAAAAGATATGCTCCATACTCGGTCTCGAAAACAAAGAGAGGGTGAAGATGGTGGCGAGAGTGATGTGCTATGGCGGTGAAAACGTCAAAAAGAAGTTTGATTATAAGACACTAAAGAGTTGCAATGCAGTGAATGCGTTGTTTAACTCAAACCTTGAGTGCAGTTATGGATGTCTGGGGCTCGGGGACTGCGTCAGGGTATGTCCTGTAAACGCGATAACAATGGGTGAAAATGGTCTACCGATAATAAATGAAGAGACCTGCACCGGCTGTAACCTGTGTGTAGAGGAGTGCCCCAAAAATATCATAAAACTCGTACCTGCAAAAAACAAGGTTTACATAGCATGCTCATCCTATGACAAGGGCTCTGTGGTTATCAAGACCTGTAAGACAGGGTGCATCGGCTGCTACAAGTGCGTTAAGGCATGCCCGCAAAATGCAATAACCGTAGAGAACAACCTTGCTGTCATTGACTATTCAAAGTGCGACAACTGCGGGGAGTGCATCCCCGTATGCCCGACAAATACCATCAGGATGGCAGGGGTTGAAACCGCCCAGATTGTATAAT
>CAYOYL010000165.1:0-4174 GCA_964408175.1 uncultured bacterium | reverse complement strand
TGATTCTCACACTCAAAGGCCACTCCGGGCCCGTTCATCTCGGAAAGACCGTAGCAGTTATAGACCTTTATTCCGAACATCCTCTCCAGTTTTTTTCTTGTGGACTCAGAATGCGGCTCTGCTCCCACTACGGCAATTCTTATGGAAAGACGGGAGAGTGAAATATTCTCCTCCTCAATTATATGACCGAGATAGAGCAGATAACTGGGGGTTATATGCAGTACTGTTGCCTTTAAATCAAGGAGGAATTCGAGCTGCTTCTGTGTATTCCCTGAGCCTACAGGCAAAACAAGTGCTCCCAATTTTTCCGCCCCGTAGTGTAACCCAAGTCCCCCGGTGAAGAGTCCGTAACTCATCATATTCTGGAAGATATCCGTCTTTCTAACCCCCACAGCGTAAAGCCCTCTTGCGACAAGCCACGCCCACCTTTCAATATCCTTCATTGTGTGAAAAATAAGGGTGGATTTTCCTGTTGTTCCGGAAGAACCGTGCATCCTCACAATGTTGTCAAAAGAGGTTGTTACCATACCGGCAGGATAACTCTTCCGCAGGTCATCTTTGGTCGTGAAAGGGAACCTTCTGATTTCATCAATACTCTTTATCGCAGGCTTTAACCCATACCTCTTGAAAAGGTTTTTATAGTAAGGGGACCTGTTACTGGCCGCGAGGGTTTTATTTAACATCTCAATCTGCATCTGTTTCAGGTCTTCTTTTGAAATCCTCTCTGCAGATTTATCCAGAAACATTTACTCTCCTTCTCCTCTGATAAAAGGTCCAGTGCGGCTCTCCTCTATAAGTTTCTCAGACGGCCTTCCTGTTGCAAGGCTGACGACAATCATAACCAGTATGGATATCAAAAAGGCGTAAAAACTGAAATGGAAGGGAATGGGTTTTACAAACTTCGCATAGGCACCAAATGCAACGGCTGAAGAATATCCGGCAACCATAGACCATATCGCTCCATACCTGTTCGCCCTCTTCCAGTAAAGCCCGAAGACCACAGGAACCACAAAACTGGCAAGCATAATCCCTATCCCCATCCATATAAGCCAGGCAAGAAGAACAGGAGGTTTTATAGCAAGGAGAAAACTTATAAGCCCGAATACTATAACCGATATTCTGCTGACAAATGTAACCTTTTCACTGGATGCGTTCTTTCTGAAAATCTGTTTATAGAAGTCCCATCCGCAGCAACTGCCTATGACAAGAAGAAGTCGGTCTGTGGTAGACATAACAGCGGCAAGTATGACAACCGCAAACAATGACCAGCTTGCCTGAGGCAGTGCATACTTAATGCCCACAAGAAAAGAATCATCCGGCTTATCCAGTACAAGGGTTCCATTAGCAACAAGAGTCCTGACTGCCATCCCGGAAATCTTTACAAAATACATTATTAACAGATACATAACAAAAACTATGAGCGGCGTCCACCTGAAATATTTCCTGTCCTTCACTGCAATAACATTATTGATGATGTGAGGGGCAGAACCCAGGCCTAACGAGAGAAGAAAGAAGAAGGATATAAGAAATAAAGGTGTTGCAAAGGCATATCCTGCGTAAGGCGGGTGCATCTGAGGAAAAGATAAACGGATAAGATTTGGGTCAATACCAGCCATGGTACTGTTTATAACACCCAACCCTCCGGCACTCTTTATCACTAAAGGCGCAACAAAGAGCACACCAAAGAATATAATAAATCCCTGAAAAAGGGTTGTCCATGATACCGCATACAGTCCACCAAGCAGGACGTATATAACCACTATCAACGCCCCTATCAGCAGTGCCTGTATCTGGGGAATACCGAGCAGCCACTTCAGAACTATGGCAATGGCGGTATACTGTCCGACAAGGTAGATAAGCGAGGTGGTGAGAACCGCTATGGAAGAGATGGTCCTGACAGCTACGGGACTTTCAAACCTGTAGGAAAGGTAGTCCTGAAGTGTCAGAAAGTCTTTTTTCTTGCATACCTCGTAAAGTTTATAGCCGTAAAAGATGATGGCCACAGTACAGGTCAAAGGAACAAACATCTGTTCCCAGAAACTGGGCCAGCCAGCAACATATCCAAGCCCTGCTACCCCAAGAAGTGTCATACCGCTGGTGGTGGAACCGAGTATCAGCATAACAAAAAGCCAGAAACCGAGGCTCTTACCGGCAACGATATAGTCTGAGGCTGTCTTGATTTTCCTGCTGGCGAAGGCTCCGAGCAAAAGCATAAAGGTCAGATATATAAATACAATCGTTATTCCCCCGACACCTACATTTCCGTTTCCCATTTCTCCTCCCTCCTAAATCCTACCTGACTCCCTCACCTTAATCCTATCCCCTCAGGGGAGAGGGGTGCTGATGCGATGAAGTTTCACCTTGTTCGCCTCCCCCTTTGGAAAAGGGGAATACAGGGGGATTTCATTTATTTAAACGTTACCCCCCACCACACAAGCCATGCGATGATAACAACGGGTAATATCAGAAAAAACACAAGAAACGTAGAGACTGGCAGATTAAACATTTTTTTCTCCGAATAGTTGTTTTAGTCTCTCATCAGAGACCGGTTTAGTCAGTAAACTCCCTATGAAATAAACCAGCCCGCAGCCTATAAGCACTATAAACTCAAGGGTCCCCATGCCCATCTTCTGTTTTGTAACAAAGATACTCCCGATAAGGGTTGCGGATACACCGTAAACCATAGTGAGAATTGCACCTGCTGCAGTGGCTCTTCTCCAGTAGAAAGATACAGCCGTAGCGAAAATGAAGATACCTCCCAGTCCTATGGCGGCATATCCCATAAAAATAGCAAGCAGGGCCGGAGGGTTTTTAAACGTCCAGTAGAATGGTATCAAAAGGAAAATACCTATAAAGACCTTTGTCAGTTTAAGCAGTGTGGTATGCGGTACTTTAGGCTTCCATATATGGATGATATCTCTTGTCACATTCCCCGCCATAACCATAACCATCGCCGAAAGGGTTGACAGCGACGCAGCAAAAACACCCGTTATGTAAAGTATTGCAGTGGGTTTTCCACCTGCAACAATAGCGAGAAAGGGTGCTGCAAGGTCTCCCTTCCACGGCTGGATGCTCAGTATATGCGGACCGAAAACAGCCCTGGCACTTAACCCCGTGATTGCATTAAGGAATATCGGTGGACCTGCGACAAGAAATACCATCAGGGTAACGAGCATAAAATCTTTTTTGGTCAGTTTACGCATACCCAGAAACCTTGCCACGTTATGCGGAAATCCAGTTGCCATAGTTAAAAATATAAAGAATGTCGCCACTATCCCGGCAGGACTTGAAAACAACTGTGTATTTCCAACTACAGGAAGGTCCCTCCTCACCAGGTCCAGAAGTTTAGGGTCCTGCATTGCCAACTGTACATTCAGAGATGCTGGACCACCAACAAACCTTAAAGAAACAATACCGAGAACGAAACAGGCAATGCCGAGAAGTGCTCCCTGCAAAGCAAGAGACCACTGCGTGCCGGTATATCCTCCCACAACCATATAAATAAAGACAACAACACCTGAAAGGAGTAAACACCATAAGGCTGGAAAACCAGTTACTGCATACCATATGGTCGCCCCCGCCTTGAACTGTCCTACTGCGTACAGAATCATAAAAAATATCATTACAAGCGCCGAAAGTGACTGTACAAGTTTACTGTTAAACCTTATTCCGAGGGCATCAGATACTGTCCTTGCACCAAACTTCTGTGCATACATCTGCATCTTCTCTCCGGTAAAAAAGAGGCAGGGCATAATACCCACTATTGTCCATATCCCGGCAAACCACATACCCGACCAGCCTACCGCATAGGTAATGCCCATCATCCCCAGCGTTGCCCATCCGCTGAGCCAGGTAGCCCCCAGAGCCAGTCCTGTAATAACCGGACCTATATCCTGATGACCCGAAAGGAATGATTCAAAAGACTCGGCTTTTTTCCTGCTGTAGAACCCGAGGAGGATACAAACAAGAAGCATCAAACCTAAACCAAACGCAGATAAGATTCCATAAGAAACATCAGGCTGCGGGACAGGAATAAAATTATTCATTTTTCCACCTCCTTATCCTCAACAGCAGACCGAGAACTGTCAACACTGTGCTTATTACTACAACCAACCACCATGCCAGCCAGTTTTTGTCCATATACCCCCCTAAAAATTAACTAAATCCTTTTCTT
>CAYOYL010000164.1:0-9558 GCA_964408175.1 uncultured bacterium | reverse complement strand
GAGTTCATTTCAGGGGATGAAGAACTTTATATAAAAATTATTAAACCTTTGGGCTATGAGGCAAAGAAGAAAAACGAAGATTTTCGAAAAGAGTATGCTCGGGTGATAAATAAATTCACTTTTGAATTTGCCAAAATCTACTGTGATAAAAAGGGAAATATACTTTGGGACAAACTTGTTAAATATAATTCAGCGAAAAAGCGAGGATAGAAAGTGGTTGACAGAAAATCGGGAAAAATAACGAGTTATGAAATGGGGAGTTTGAGGTATTTCTTTTCGTTGGCGATGGAAGATTATTTGGTGATAAGGAAGAATTAATGGGAATAGTAGGTACAGACGAAAATTTACCTACCTGTCTTTTTGATGGCTGAAATAGAGCAATGGGTAATAAAATGACCCCAATTATAAAAACCTTGTGGTGGGAGAAGGGAAGATTGTTTATTATAGACCAGAGGCTGCTCCCTGACAAAGAAAAAACTGTTGAGTTAAAGAATATCAGGGATGTGTGGTCTGCCATCCGCAATCTGAGTGTGAGAGGGGCGCCTGCCATAGGGTGTGTGGCTGCCTACGGGATAGCACGTTCCGCTTTGAAGACAAAAACAATGGATGTTAAAACACTTAGAAAAACCGTTGAGAAGGATTTAGCATACCTTGCGACGTCACGTCCTACTGCATACAACCTGTTCTTCGCGCTTGACCGTATGCAGAAGGTCTTGAAGGTCCCTGAAGATGTTTCATCCGGGGAGTTGAAAGAAAGACTGTTGGATGAGGCTTCAGCGATATACAAAGAAGACCTTGATTGTTGTTATAAAATAGGGGTGTACGGTGCAGGCCTGATAAAAAACAATATGAACATTCTTACACACTGCAATGCAGGGGGGCTTGCTACCTCGGGTTTTGGCACCGCCCTCTCCGTTTTCTTTGTGGCGAAAAACAAAGGGAAGAAGTTCCACATTTTCGTTGATGAGACCAGACCAATCCTTCAGGGTGCGCGCCTGACCGCGTGGGAACTTAAAAAGGCAGGTATTCCATATACCCTTATATGCGACAATATGGCAGGATACCTGATGGAGCAGGGAAAGGTTGACCTTGTTATTACAGGGGCGGACAGGATAGCGAAAAACGGTGATACAGCGAATAAGATAGGTACCTATTCACTATCCGTGCTGGCGAATTATCACAAGGTGGATTTTTATATTGCGGCGCCCTATTCCACCTTTGACCCGAAGATAAAAACAGGGAAGGAGATACCGGTTGAACAGAGAGGTGCAGATGAGGTAAGGGGGATAAGAGGGGTGAGGATTTCTCTTAAGGATGCACCTGTTTATAACCCTGCGTTTGACGTGACTCCTGCTAAACTTATCAAGGGTTTTATCACAGAGCGTGGTATAATTAAAAGACATCGGGGCGGTTGGCTCAGCGGTTAGAGCGCTTGCTTCACACGCAAGAGGTCACAGGTTCGATTCCTGTACCGCCCATTACGGAGGTCCGACCTCCGTATTTTTTTGGAGAGAGGAATGGATAAATCCCCCTGTATCCCCCTTTGTCAAAGGGGGATACAGGGGGATTTAGGAGGTGGAAATGTCTACTCTACATATAAGATTTGAATTGGGGTTGAAACTGGCAGGAGAAGCAGGGTCTTTTTTGAAGGCGAGACGGAATAGAATAGAGGTCTTTAAAAATACAGACTATGACGTTAAACTGAAACAGGATACCGGAAGCGAAGAGATAATCATCGGGGGTATTGAAAAAGAGTTCCCCGAAGACGGTTATATTGCTGAGGAGCGTGGAAATAAGGAAGGAAGTTCCGGATACGTATGGACCGTTGACCCGCTTGACGGCACTGTCAATTATTCAAGAGGCATCCCCCACTGTTGTACCTCCATAGCATGTGGAAATAAAGACGAGAGGTTTGGTATCGTTTATGACTTTTTCAGGGATGAGTTGTTTACAGGGAGAAGTGGCAAAGGAGCCTTTTTAAACGGAGAAAGGATAAGAGTCAGTTCGGTAACCACCCTTAAAGACGCTATTGTCGGCTTTGGGCTGATGAAGGGTAAGGAAGAGATTAGGTCAGGACTTTCAGTGCTCTCTGAGGTTGCACTGAAGGTAAAAAAGGTAAGGAGTATGGGTGCGGCGGCTCTGGACCTGTGTTATATCGCGGCAGGCAGGACAGACATCTTCTGGGAGGTTGGACTTAACCCCTGGGATATAGAAGCAGGTAAAATCATTATAGGTGAGGCCGGGGGTAGGTACCTTGAACACAACCTTGACAGAGTGACGCTCAGTTATGCGGACAATGGATGTATAGGCAGTCTGGAGGCTCTATGCAAAGGCCTGTTAAAAGCATAAAGAGTACGGTTGGAAGCATCGTAAAACCTGTAACAAGTCTTGTAGATGGGTTTAACGCGTTGATGAGGAGGCTTGAGGAAAAAACAGACGAGGAGAAAAAGAAAGGCGTTGAGATTGACGGGTTTGTCAATGTTCTTCTTGATGAGATGAAAGATGTTGAACAGGGTATCTTTGCATTTTTTACAGAGATGCTCTTTATGCATCACCTGTCAGAAAAAATGGCACAGGTTGAAAATGAGGTAACCCTTGTAAGCATCCTTGCAGAGAGGGTGAAAGATTTTCTGAATCCTGACTTTATTGAGGTTTTTCTGTGCGGGGCAGATAAGTACCCCTTGCAACTTGCATATCACTATCCCTCTGAAAAAGAGTTTAACCCTGCGGATGTCAGGGACATGGCTGGAGAATGTTTCCTCCGGGGTGAAAGCACTATATTCAGCGACAGAAAAATTTCAGGAAGAATCTTTTCCGTATTGTCAGTTCCGTTAAGAACCACACGTGACAGGTTCGGTACTATGATAGTCGGGAAAAAAGGCAGGAACAGATTCAGGTCTGAAGATGTGACTCTGGTAATAGCAGGGGCAGCCGTTGTGAGTTTTTCCATCAGCAACATAAAACTTATGAACAGCATGATTAAAAACGAACGTCTTGCCACTATCGGGGAGACAATTGGAGGTCTTTCTCACGACATAAAAAATATTCTCAACAGCCTTGAGAATGGCATAGCCCTTGTTGACATAGCATCTGAGAAGAATGATTGGGAAATATTGAATGAAGGCAGGAAGATAGTTAAGAATAGTTACGAAAAGATGAAGAATCTTGTTCTTTCAATGATTGACTATTCCAGAGAGAGAGATATATCCCTGCAGTTGGTTGATATAAACAGGATTGTCAGAGAGGTTCTGGATGCGATGAAGGAAGCATTTGTGGAAAAAGAGATAAAGATAGTCAGGAAACTTGATGATAATATGCCGAAGATATATGTTGACCCTTCTAGACTTGAAAGACTGGTTGTCAATCTTGTTAACAATGCCCTTGATGCAGTGGAAGAAAAAAAGACAGGTATAATAAAGGTAGGCACAAGATTTTCACCTGACGAAGGGATTGCATCCCTGTGGGTTGAGGATAACGGCTGCGGTATATCTGAAAAAAACATTGATAAAATCTTTAGTGTTTTCTATTCCACGAAAGGGACAAAGGGGACTGGATTTGGTCTTGCAATAGTACAGAAGATTGTTAAGGAGCACGGCGGGCTGATTGAGGTTAATTCCACTGTAGGGAAGGGAACAAGGTTCCTCGTTAAGATTCCTGTCAAAAAACATAGGAGGAGAAAAAATGGTTAGTTTTGAGCAGTTCAAGGAGATGGATGTACGGATAGGTAAGGTTCTTGAGGTGGAAAGTATTGAAGGGGCGGATAAACTTTATCTGGTGACTGTGGATATAGGGGATGAGACGAGAAAGATAGTGGCCGGGATAAAGACCTGGTATATCAGAGAAGACCTCCTCGGGAAAAACGTGGTGGTGCTTGTCAATCTTGAACCAAAAGTCATAAGAGGGGTTGAGAGCAAGGGGATGTTGCTTGCAACCCTGAGTGATAACAACCTGTCCATACTTACAACGGACAGGGAGGTTCCACCCGGCAGTAAGGTCTCATAGAATAGAAGCGGGGTCAGGTCTTGCTTTTTGCAAAACGTGCATGTTATATCTGCTATATTGTAGGTTTAGGAGGGGAATACAAAGAAATGCAAAAAGCAAGACCTGACCCCCTTATGAGAGAAAACCGATTATTTTGTATACCAGTTTTGCAGCAAGAAATGAAGACGGTGTAAAAATTCTGGAGGAGGAAAGTTCCACCACGTCAAAGCCTGCTATTTTTATATCTTTTCTGAGGATAAATCCTTTTAGAAATTCTATTGTTTCATCCCAGTTAAAACCTCCAGGTTCTGGCGTACCTGTCTCCGGGAAAACAGAAGGGTCCAGGAAGTCAACGTCAAATGAGATATAATAGGTACCCGAAGGTAGGGTTTTATTAAAAGAATCAGCCCACCCTTTGCCTTTCATCTGGTACGCCCACAGGATTTTTATCCTGTCAGATGCATCTGAATAAGACCTTTCTTCTTTGCTGATACTTCTTATCCCGACTGAGAAAACGTTACATCCTGTCTCTATAATTCTTCTTATCACACAGGCATGGCTTAGTTTTGTGCCCTCGTATTGGTCTCGCAGGTCAGCATGCGCATCAAAACACAGAACGTTTATTTTTTTGTGTTTTTTGATGCAAGCCTCCACAAGTCCCAGAGAGACTGTATGTTCTCCCCCCAGTCCAATGACTATTTTATTTTCTTTGAAGTATCTGTAGGCAATCCTGCTGATTTTTGATACCATCGCCTTGAGATTGTAGTTAGGTTCAACTGCAGGTAGGGTTCTGATACCGGAGAGGTATGGTTCGGTATTCAGTTCTTCGTCATATAACTCAAGGTAGTTTGAGGAAAGGATGATGCTCGCAGGGCCGTTTTTTGTCCCTTTCTGACAGGATGTTGTTGCTTCAAAAGGTATGGGCAGTACCACAAAACGTGCATCTTTTAAAGGGATATCCGGGACTCCAAGAAAGTTGTGGGTAGATTCTTTCATCTTAGTCAGGTTACATTACAAAGACTGCTGCTGCAATTACGGATGTCCATAAACCGTTTTTGTCTCCGATGGCTGACTGCGTTATGTTGGTAGTTTTAACTATGCTTCCGGATACCTTCCAGACCTCTTTTTTTTCATCATAAGAGGAGTCAGGGTCAAACTCCACGCCAAGAATTGTTGCCAGCATCGTTGCGGCGAGGTCCTCGGCGTAATCACCTGCCTTGTTATCCGTTTCACCGAATCCTTCATGTTCGGATAGATACCCGTACTGCTCCCTGTCTTTTGGTATGGCTACTCCGACAGATGCCGTTATGAGGCGGTGTGGTTCATTTGTGGAGTTCCTGCTGATTACCGTATACACTATCTGTCCGGCCTCCAGTTGAGAGAGTCCTGTGTTTCTTGGTATCAGTTTGCAGTGAGGGGGAAAGATGCTTGAGATGGCCACGATGTTAAACTGCGCTATGCCGGCGTTTCTCAGTGCTCGCTCAAAACTTGTCAGTTTTTCCTTGTCCTTTCCGACACCCTTTGTCAAAAAGACCTTCTTCGGCACCATTTCCATTTTTTATAGTCTCCTTAACCCTTCACTGACTCTCTTTATCATTGCGAGGCGTTTTCTGCCGTGGCAATCTCAACCTTGATGTAGAGATTGCTTCACCTTGTTCGCAATGACAGACAATGCGGGATATTCTTCACAATATACACAACGGGTCCTCTTCAAGATAGTCCCCCGTGAGACTGTACGCAAGTGCCCTGCACCCAAGACAACTATCAATTTTACACTCTTTACACTTTCCTTTCAATAGGGACCTGTCCCTTGCCTTTTTGAGGACATCCGATTGTTCCCATATATCTGCAAGAGATGATTTTGTGAGGTTGCCTATATCCAGTGGGAACCTTCTGCAAGGGAATACAGTCCCGTCAGGCATAACTGCTAAACCATCAATACCTACTATGCAGGGGGCTCCGAAGAGAAGAAGTTCTTTTTTCCCGGAGACCCGTTTAACCATAAACGCTTTATATGGGGCAATCTCCTCTGCCTCCGGGTTTTCTCCGCACCTTTCACAAAGAAGGTCTATGGTTTTTTTCCAGTCCGCCTTGGAAACGACATCTTCTCTGATTTTTGCACCTGAACCCCATGGTATAAAACGTTCTACAACAAAACTGTCAAATCCATAGTCTTCAAGGAAGTTAAAGAGGTAAGGCACCTGTTCCACATTATTCCTTGTGAGCGTGAACATAAGGGTCTTTTCAGTCTTTGAAAGATATCTCCCCATAAGTTTACAACTGTCCACAAATCTTTCGTATGTATCCTTCCCTCTATAAAATTCGTAATTTTCTTTTGTTATCCCCTCTGCGGAGATTTTAAGTTCTGTGAATTTTTCGCATTCTTCAAGGTAGTCAAGTTTTTCCTTATTGAGGAAAAACCCATTTGTTATTATGCCCAGTTCCTGCACTACTCCAGAGTTTCCAACAAGGGTGACTATGTCCTTCCACCTCTTATACAGGAAAGGTTCTCCGCCTGTTATGTCAATGACAAGTTTCTGTTTTCTCTTCTTTACAAAATCAGCGATATTGGAAAAAATCTTTTCCATCTTGCTGAAAGGCAGTTCGTTTTTTTTTGTGTAGGTCTCCTGGTAACAGTGTCTGCACCTCAGATTGCAGACGTCTGTGATGTGCCACTGTATGTGAAATGTATTTTCCATTATAGGTGACGGTCGGCAAAATTGATATATTGTTCCCAGTCGTAAGCAGTTACGCCGTGTTTCCCTGAACGGATGTGGTATCCTATGAAGCCCCCTTTAGGGTTGTTTACAGACGGCATATCTGATATGCACAGTCCGTCCTTACCGAAGAGTCTATAGACAGGTTCTGTATGCTTTGCAGACAGAAACTCTCCACGCGGGTCCGCCCACAGGTCATCTTCTGCACTCGCAATGTATACAGGACGCGGTGCGATAAGCGAAATCAGTTCATGCTGGTCTACAGGGAGTTCCTGTTCTCTGTCGTTATATCTTTTGAATCTTTCACAGAACCAGTGGGGGAATCCGGTGTTTATGTGGTACAGGGTTTCCCCGAAACACCTCCTGCTCAATGCGGCGCCGCCACAACCTGAATTGTTGGAAATCACAATAGCAAAACGTTCGTCCTGTGCCCCTGCCCACAGGGCTGTCTTACCAAGCCGTGAATGTCCCATAACCACTATTCTTTTGCCGTCAACATCAGGGTCTTTTTCAAGGTAGTCTGCTGCACGGCTCAGCCCCCATGCCCACGCTCCAATGGCTCCCCATTCCGATGGTGCAAATTCTGCTTCCTGCCCGTCTCTATGTAGAAATGCCCGGATACCATCCCTCCATCCTGAAGGATGGTCGGGCTCTAAGTCACCGTAATATATTGTAGCGAGACCGTAGCCCCGCTCTATAATCCTGTTTACCTGCCATCTGTCTGCTTGTGACCCCCTGCCTTTTTTATCTCGCATCCACCTCTCAGAGATGGTTATGCCCGGGTCATTGTATACAGTATGGTTGCCGTAGAAATTAAGGCCAAGAAAGATGGGAACAGGTCTTTTACAGGGGTTCGGCAGATAGATGAGAATATACATTTTGTATTCAGACTTGTTGTATGAGAAAGATACTGTAACCTCTTTTCTGGTGGCTCTCCCCTCCAGTGCTTTTTTGTCTGCAGAGGTTACCATAAATTCCATGGGAATATTAAGAGACGGACTGTGTCCGTAAACATTTTCCGCAAATAGGGATAGAATCTCAGGCCTTCTTCTCTCTTTCCATAAGCGGGTATCCGTAATCTTTGTGCCGTCACCACATAACAGAGGGTCAGGCAGGGTATAAAAGGGAACTTTTTCCTCTGTGTAATTGACCTGTTCAAGTCTCTTGTCCATCTGTATCTCCTTATTCGCCAGAAACAGTTTGAGAAATTGCAGTCTATTATATTATATATTATAATAGGTGACAACATCAGGGGGAAAATCCCCCTGTGTCCCCCTTTTTCAAAGGGGGAGAAGGGCAGAAAAAGAGCCCCCCTTAACAAAGAGAGAGAAGACAATAGAAGTCTCCTCTCCTTCAAGGGGGAAGATGTTATTTCTCAGGAAGGGATGGGGGATTCAAAGGTAAAGGGAGATGAATATGTTCAGAAATATGCCGCTGGAGATGTTGAGCAAAAGTACAGGATTGAGAGAGAAGTTGCGGCTTGCTGTTGCCGGAAGTTTTGAAGGGGTTGACATTGATATTGAAGAGGTGACCCTTCTCTCAGAAAAAAATTCCATTGCCTATGTGAAGGGGATGATAGACTCTTTTAGTATAAAGACAGGGGCATGGGCACTTCCCTTTTCACTGGATGCAGAGGATAAGGTATACAGTGAAGCGCTCAAACAACTTGAGAGATATGCGCAGACAGCGAAAGAACTCTCTGCCTCACTGGCACTTGCATCTTTCCATCTTACGGATAAGATAAAATTCAGTCTTTATGAGGAGAGGTTAAAGGGTGTCTCCGAGATACTCAGCAGGTATGGGTGCAGGATAGGAATTGACGTAATAGATGGTTCTGGCACAGATATTTCAGGGAAGGTTGTTGAACTGTGTGGGGGTGTAAGGTCAGGGAATGCAGGGATTGTTCTTAATTCAAGACACTGGCATCTGGCAGGGGGAAGTATAGAAGAGTTGAAGCATACTGCAGAGAAGAAGGTGTTTTATGTAAAAATTGGGGATGTGTCAACTAATAATCTTTCAGGCAGGTATTTACCCGGAGAGACAGGGGTTGTTGACCTCCCGTCTTTTTTAAAGGTGCTGGCGGAGATTAACTATCACGGTCCTGTAACTCCGGAGATGCCCGACCGCAACCTGATGACTCTTCCTGAAGAGATGGCTGTGAGGCTGCTGGGCGGTTCCACCTTGCAGGTATGGAACAAGATTAAAGAACAGGGTTGAGCCATGCCTTCCTGTTGTTTCTGTCCGTTATCTCTATCCGAAGGTATTTTTCATCTCCTCTTATACCGTACTCTGCGTATTCAATCTCACCCCTGTCTGCTGTGAGCCTTTTGCCTGACAGTACGTAAGCGATGAAGTCAACGGTACTTGCGGGTGTGAAACTGATTTTAATTGTCCTGGAATTCTCGATACTGAAGTCCTTGATGATAACACCTGTTGAAGAATAAAAGTATCCCTTCCTTATTGCCTTGAGTAGAGACTGTTTTTCTGAAGAAGAAGACCTGACCATTATAAAACCAGTGGTGAGGTCTCCTCTTGAGTGTGTGTCATCAGAGGCAAATCCGAGGGTCTTTCTTCCTGTTTTCAGTATCTCGTCAAGGTGAACCGTGGAATATCCTTTTCCGAATATCCTCTGACAGAGATTGTTATAGACCTCTATGCCTGCATATCCTTTTAAGGATAGGAGGTCATCACTGGTTATGGCACTCCAGTAGGGGTGGGCTACTATTGCTATTGCGTCCTGACGGTTGATGTTGTCAATAACCTCTTGCGACGAAAGATTTTCAGTGTTGAATTCCTCTTTCAGGTCTACTGCCACTATATGCTCATATCCGGTGCCCATCTCTGCACCCGGAATAAGTGT
>CAYOYL010000163.1:0-3558 GCA_964408175.1 uncultured bacterium | reverse complement strand
TCAGACTTTTTGCGAAGAAGTTAGGACGTCCGCATCTTGGCTTTTGTCTTGATACAGGGCATGCGCTGATTGCAGGTGGACCTTCAGGACCTGCAGATTTTTTTGATGCAATGGCAGAGCATCTGGCAGCCTTTCACGTTCAAGATAATACGGGAGACAGGGACCTGCATCTTGCCCCGGGACATGGATTTGTTGATTGGGAGGTTGTTTTCAGAAGGATGGCAGGCATAAAATTTTCGCACCCGGTGTGTATTGAAGCCCCTCCTTTCAGTCCGGCAGACCACTACAGATACAGTTCCAGCGCATGGAAGAAGATGATTGAAGAGACCGATGCCCTTGCAGAAAAAAGCATAAAATAAACCTTTGCGGGTTAAAGGAAAAAACAGGGAGGAGTTATGAAAAGGAGAGATTCAGTCGGTGTTCTTTGTATGTTGCTGCTTTTTCCGTTTAAGGCTTTCTCAAAAACTGCTGAGTCAGACCACCGCATAAGAAACCTGCCTCAGGAACAGACCATAACGGTTGAAAACCCTTATGTCAAGGATACCCCCACCATATATATCATTGGAGAAACAGAGATAGAAGACGAAAAGCCGAGGTTTACAAAAGGACTGACCATCAACAGTGTACGCATAACCGAACAGATGCTTTCAAAAAGCGTGATGATACTATACCCCGGAGGAGGCGGCAGGTGGGGCTACAATACAGGCTTTGAAATATTCCGCGGCCCCCATTTTGACGGGAAGGGAAAACAGATTAACCCGAGAAGTATGGTAGAGAATTCAAAGGTTCGTTATGACCCTGTTGACAAGGTCTCTTCCGTCGGCGGAGATATGAACCAACTCGTCCTTTATAACAGAAGACCACTGACCCCTCTGAGGTACAAGATAGCCTTTCCATCACCTGTAAAAATCAAGACCCTGACCATCAGTTCCAACTGCGACCAGATAAGGAGCAAAGGTGTTGAGGTAACAATGACACTCTTTGCGGATGATGAACGTAAAGAGGTCATAGCGAAGAAAAGCATAGGTGGAGAAAGAGGCGGATTCCCTGTCGTTTTTGAGGATATTGACAACAGCAGTCTTATATTTGAAATGAGTGCCCGGTGGCCCGAAAGCACATCACATATCGGGTTTTATTATACACGACTTGAGGCGGAACTGGATACAGGAAGTCTGAAACTACCTGTTTTAGAGAAGGGAACCAACACAGTAAAGATAGGTGCGGATAAGGACTCTTCCTCACAGGCGAGGGTTGTATTCCGCTGGTTAAAGGACAAGCCTTCAGGGGATATGGTTGTTGAGGACTTTGAAGGTCCTTCAGCATGGAGCGGTGGGGCCGGCAGGAGAGTGGACCTCTTAAGTGGCTCTTTTGAAAACGGGTTTGCCTTTACAGGAGACAGATTCGCACGTCTGACGTTTCCTGCGGAAGGCAACCACTCCTTCAGCCATACCTTTTCTCAACCCGTTGACATGAGCAAGGCCAACAGACTGGGCATGGCAACCCGGGTGGTCAGAGATGCTCCAATGTACACCATACTTGTAAGGCTGAGAGATGCCGATGCGGGCTGGCACGGCTGGCTGAGGGGGTTAAGACCTGAAGAGCGGTGGAACTACCAGTCCTTCAACATAGAGAACCTTAAGAGGGACAAGATAAATGCGATACACGTCTACTTCAGCGTAACCCAGGGATTCAGCCGTCCGGACAAACCCTGCATATACGATATAGACACCATAAGTTTTTTTAAGGAGAGCGGGGAGGAAAAGGCAAAGACTTCACTGCCTGAACACATAGATAACTATAAATCCCCGTATGAAAATGTAAAGATAAAAAAGAGAAAGATACCTCCTGTACAGGAGTGGTTTCCTATGGGATTCTATGACGGTATTCTTACACGTAACGTAAAAGAGTCTGTCTGGCTCCTTGACCAGATGAAAAGACTCAACATGAACACTGTATACGTATCCAATGGTACCCTTGACGGCAGAGATGAGATGCCGGGGCTAACAGGTCTTTTACCCATGGCTGAAGCAAGGGGTATAAGACTTGTTTACCAGGGGACAAGTCCCGGAGCCCTTTATTCTATGGGAAGGACACCCGTTGAAAGGAAGAGTTATCTTGACAAAGAGATATTACCCACTGCCTCCAAAAGAATCCCTGAATTCAGCGGCAGTTGGGCTATTGCCGCATGGAGCCTCACTGAAGAGATAGGTCCCGAACACGCAAAGGAACTGAAGCCTTACTATGACCTGATAAGAAAACTGGCTCCTGACCAGCCGCCTACGGTTGCCCATAACAACCTGAAGGCGGCAGAGGTGGACTTAGAGGTAAACAGTCCGTCTGTCATTACCCACGACTTCTACCCCTTTTTCTGGTTCCCCCGTTCAGGTCCTTCAAATCCAGGAAGGTCAATACCTACTTATATAGGACACGTTTCCAGTTACTACAAGGCATGCCGGAAGCACAATGCAAGTCTCTGGATGATGCCGCAGTCATGGGGGGGATATGAAGAGTTACTTGACCCGCCTTACTATGGCGATGAAAGGGGTATGCGTAAACCACAGCCCTCTGAAATAAAACAGCAGGGATGGCTTGCGGTTGCCTACGGAGCCACAGGGATAATGTACTATGCTGCGGTCCCGCGTGACCCCAACTATTCTCATCTCTGGGAATACGGCTTTGTGGAGAGTGAGAACACACGTGCCGCAGGAGAACTATTCGGAGAGTTAAAGAAAGTGGCACCTCTACTGGTACGTCTTGAGAGGGACTACAAAGAAGAGGGCTTTGTCAGCACAAAAAAGGGAAAGGTTGCCGCAAACAGTTTTATCAAGAGGAAGGGTTACACAGGAGATGCAAGGTATATCGTAGTTGCAAGTCTGGACGGCTTTGAACCTCAGGAGGTCTCTCTGAATATTGAAGGCGGAGGAAGAATCTATGACATGGTGAATAAAAAGGAGATTACCGGCAGGGTTGACAGCATAAAACTCGGAGCAGGAGAAGGCATGGTGCTTCTCATTGGTAAAGAGAAAGACTATGCTCTTGACTGCCGCATGATAGAAGAAGAGTTAAAGACCTACTACACTGACTGAAAAGGAGACTAATGAAATCTAAGGTATCTTTTGTGTTCGGTATGTTTTTCCTTGTTATTACCGCACTGTACGGCAATACCCTCCACTATGATTTTGTTTCGGATAAAGGGGAAGGTTTGACTTTTACTGCCAGTGAAGGGTGCAAAAAAGAGGAGGTTTTATTAGAAAACAAAAAAGGGGTTATGTTTACCCCTGCTGAAGGCAGGTCTGTTGAGCTCTCTCTTTTTGTTACGGGAGATGACTTGAGAAAGACAGGTTCGGTAACCATTGAACTGGAATATCTTGACCGTGCAGACTCGCTGAAGATAGTAGCCAGAAAAAGGATTGAAGGCAGGGGTGACAGGTGGCTCATATCATATCCGGTAAATAAAAAGGAGTGGGGTTCTTCAAACATCTGGCTCGCCTCCCGTCCGTGGGAGACAGGAGAGACTTACAGAAAGGCACAGTGGAGAAGGCACTCTGTTCTTCTCAG
>CAYOYL010000162.1:0-7802 GCA_964408175.1 uncultured bacterium | reverse complement strand
GTACCACCAGTGTTTTCCCGTCGTTGCTGATGTGTATCGGGTGGCTTGCGTCTACCAGAGGAGTGTTGCGCCATGCCAGTCGTCTCCCGGATATCAGGGTATAACGTGAGGGTCTTGGAGCCAGTCCAACCATACCAACCTGCCCGTCGGTATCAATCTCGCCTTCACTGCCGGCACCGGCAACAATGTCCACGCCTCCGGGACCTTTAATTCTGGCCTGCCTACCTTCAATCTCCAGTGTGCGCGGAGAGTCTGCATCATATGCGGCAGCAACGCACAAAAATTGTGCGTGGTCAGTTTCCTTGACAGCATGCAGAACTGACAGTCCTGTGGTCTTGGAAGTAGTAATGCTCAACATGGGAGTCTCTGGGCCAATGAATGCCCCTATCAATTCGGCGCGCGGGTCGGTAACCACTGACCATGGACGTTCACCCTGCAATGCATTGTCAATGTTAAGGATTACGGTATCATTTCCGGGTAGTGGTATCTGTTTGTCAGTCTGCCATCGGGTATCTCTGGTGAAGAGTACCATGGCGACCTGGCTGCCGGTCTGTCCGGTGAGTTTGACCGTGACCTCTCCTGCGGGCAGTTTGAATTCAGGGTTGCTCCCCGGTCCGCCCGGGAGTATAGGGTTCCACCACCAGCCTTGGCCAAAATTACCCACAGCAAAATACGTGGTATTATAGGGCAACCGCTTACCGTTTAATTCCACATTTGTGTTACTCCAGCGGGAACTGTGAGGGATACCGCGGACAAGCAGCCAGCCGCGCCATAAACCCTGACCTTCGGGTATTGTCCCGCTCAGGGTTACTACTTGTCCACTTCCACGGCTCTCAAGGAAAGTCCCGTCCCAGTTCTGGGTAAAGGTAAACCGATGTCCATCCACCTGTATTTTGTTGCTGGCAGCAGTGTGTCCCAGCCATTCATAACGATGTTTTTGCCTGTCCTTGCGAATATCATCGGCTATGACTATGAACGGTCCGCTGAGTCCGCGTGTGAATATGGCGCGTCTGTCAGCCGTGTTTACAGAATTGTACTCATCCCACTGCCACGGGCCTGTTGCCTCACCCTTAAGAACGCGGCTGTAGGCATATTTAAGGTCAGTGTCTACAATGTTCGCATAGTTGGAGAAGTCTGCACTGCGGATAAAGGCTGCTGTGCGACCTTCCTGGGCCGGCTGTCCAATACCGTCAATAAGTATCAGGTTATGTCCTGTTGAGGTTGACTGAACTATTCCGGAATCAACGAACCATTCAACACCAAGGTCAGCATAGCAGAAGTGGCCGTTGTCAGCGTGCGTATGGCCGGCACCGAGAGGGTTTGTGGTTAAAAGGAAATGTGCGTCTCGCGGTTGCCACCCACTGCGGCAGATAACCTTACCAATGGTAGAGAACCAGTAGTTCAATGGCCAGTCGTCAGGCCGCCAGTTGCCCTGTTTGGGAACGCCCCAGAGAAGTGTCTGCAGGGCGTCATACGAGACCGTCATAGGTGGGAAACCGCAGCTCCATCGGCTTGCCCATTGTGATGGACCATTGAAGGCTACGCCAATCCAGTGCATCAATGGTCCGGCATCAAGGTTACCATTGCATTTATTGACAGCCTGCATCTGACCGCCCCATGGAAGCATTTCATAGGTTATCCAGTGAGCCGCCCTCGAAAGGTTGGTATTGATGGTAAAATCTATGCCACGTTGCCGAAGGGCCTCAATGACAAAAGGTATTTCTTTAGACCCGAAACCTGTGGCATAACTACTGCCCTCGTACATACCACCATCGGAAGCGATGAACTCATTGAGTGTGCGCTCAAGACTTGTCAGTGCCCGCTGTAACAATTCTGGGGGATAGTTTACCTCTCCTTCAACTGCCAGCATGGTAAGTATCAGATTGCCTGTGCAGATAGGTGTCCAGTTACCTGTATTGCGGCCGCTTACGGATGGACCGTCCAGAAACCATGCTGTGTCAAACATGTCAAGCGTGGGCTGCCCGAGCATGGCGCCAAATAACAGCCGTGCCCGTTTTCGTTCAGCAGGGGTAAGAAGTTCATATACGCAGTCATATGCGAGTGCAACGTTAAAGTTCCCCCAATTTTCCTGTTCTAATATCTGTTCATCCGGTGGTTGAGCATCCATCCATATGCGGAAGTACTCAGCGGCAACAAAACCGGCATCTTCATCCCCTGTGACCTGATAATATACTGCTGCATTTCTAAGGGGGGTCATAAAACGGTTCCACATGGGGTGTCCTTTCTTAACCTCCTGTATATGGCCGTTGCGCCATTTTGCATCACCCTTGCGCAGGTGCTGCAATTCGCTATCTCGATGCCCGAAGGCACTGCGGCGCAATCCGTTGAGTGCTTCCCGTCCGTATTCATTTGTAGTAGCCCGTTTGCGCAGTTCAGGGATATCCGCAGGGCGGAAAAGCAGGCGCGGATGGGTCCCCGGTGGGGCAATCTCGGTCATTTTATATCCAACCATTTTTTCTCTCCCTGCAACATTGGATACAAGAACTATTGCCAAAAACCAGAAAAATAAGAAAACTGTTTTTTTTATTCTCTTATATGTATATAGAAGACTTACTTTATTTCCCCATCTTGTTAAAAACCGATTTCTGAACCTCTCTGAAGGAACCATTTTATATCTCCTGTTTTAATAAAGATTAAGGGTTTTTTAAAAATATGAGGTGCAGACTTAGGGTAGTTCGTAAGCCGGATTCTGTTTAAGCAGTCATTCATCTTGCCCCGAAGTTGCCTTCAGGTTCATGCAGTCAACCCGGACCTGTAAGGGCAGGGGCCTGTAGGTCCTGCTTGACCTTGCTCCGGATGGGGTTTGCCTGTGCTCCTGCAGTTGCCTGCAGGACGGTGAGCTCTTACCTCGCCATTTCACCTTTACTCCGAGGTTTTTAATCGGAGCTGTGTTTTTTCTGTGGCACTTTCCAGTTCTTGCGAACTGCTCCTGTTAGGAGCCATCCTCCCTGCTGGAGTCCGGACTTTCCTCCTGGGTTCGTTTGAAACCAGGCGACTGCCCGACTACCCCAATATATTATAAACCAGAAGTCCTGAATTTTAAATACTTGTTCCTGAATTTCAGAAGAGATTATCCCCTATGTATTCATTGGCAATCTTATCTGCTTCTTTATTCCCTTCACGCTGAATGTGCGTGAATACTACCTTTTTATACCCTGAAATCAGGCGGGATGCTATAAACTGAAGTTTTTGCAGCCACGCATCTTTCACCCTGTATCTGCCTTGCATCTGTCTGACAAGGAGTAAACTGTCGCTTCTTATTTCCATCTGTTCGGGATGATAAGGGAGGCATTCAATGAGAACTGTGATGAGGGCCATATATTCGGCGGTGTTATTCGTTGCATTTCCGATGGAAGTTCCAAATTTTTTCAGTATTTTGTTATTGTCTGAATAGATAACAATTCCTATGGACGCCTTACCGGGATTGCCTTTTGAAGCACCGTCAATGTAAACAGTAAGATTTCCCATCAGTAAAGGATTCTGCTGCAGTTTTCACACTGAACAAGGGTTTTCTTTGCCTTGACTTTCTCTGCTATGTAGGTAGGAACAAAAACAGAACATCCTGCACAACTTTCTCCTTCAAGCCTGCATATGGCAATGCCGTCTTTTTTACTTAACCGTATCTTCTCATAAAGGGCATAGAATTTCTTGTCTATTTCCGCAACCATTGTTTCTCTGAGGGCTGTTTTTTCCTGTAGTTGTACCGTTAGTTCCTCTATTCTTTTGTTTTCTTCCAGTATTTTTCCTTCAATCTCGGTCTTTAACTTATCGGATTTGGAGGAAAAATCCCCCAGTTGTTTGTTTATCTGGTCATCTTTTTCCATCATTAATAAGAGGGAGTCCTCCATACCGGATTTTTTTCTTTTCAGGGTTTCTATTTCTGATAAAAGCGAGGTGTATTCCTTGTTCGTCTTTACTTCATCCAGCCTTTTCTGAAGTTTTTTTGCCTCTTCTTCATTCTCCTGTATCTCCAGTTCTTTCTCTTTTTTTTCTACCTGAAGTCTTTTTTGTTCTTTCTTAATCGTGTTTACATCCTTAAGGTTTGACTCAACAGATTCTTCCATCTGTTTTTTTCTAACTGGGAAATTGTCAACGGTTTCCTTTAAGACCTTTATTTCATTATCAAGTTCTTGCAGACTGACCAGTTTTTCAATTACTTGAGTAAGCATAGAGAACAATGATAAACTATATTTTTATGCCTGTCAAAATTTTTTAATATTAGGATTTATAAGTTTTGCGTGGGTATATAACCTCCACCGTTGACCTGATACCTCCGCGTGGTGTGAAATCCCCTGTTACTTTACACCATCTTGGTTTGCAATCTTTTACAATATCATTTAGAATTCTGTTTACCGCATTTTCATAAAATATGCCGAGATTCCTGTATGCCTGCATGTATAACTTGAGAGACTTCAGTTCTATTATAGATTTGTCAGGTTCATATTCAATTGTGATGGTCCCAAAATCGGGCTGTCCCGTTTTGGGACAAACTGATGTATACTCCGGTATTACTATCGTTATGGTATAAGACCTGAACTGATTTTGAAAAGAATTTATTTCGGGAAGTTTAGCATGCAGCCCGGCTTTTTCGCACTGTTTATATTCGGATTGTTCCTTTTTATCCACTTTTCTCTTTTCGTTCAAAATACAATATCAAAAGAGGTGAATTTACCCGTGTACGGTTCATCAGACTTGTTGATTTCCGAGATGTTTCTGCCGAGATATCCACTCTGAATCTTTTGCAGGAAAGAGACAAGGTCAGACTCTTCACCCTCTGCGATTACTTCAACCCTGCCGTCATTAAGATTTTTTACCCAGCCGTATACCTTCGTTTCTTCCGCATCTCTTTGTACATACCATCTAAATCCAACCCCTTGAACGTAACCCTTGATATAGAGATGATGACGTTTCATTCATACTTTATAGAGGAGACCCTGCTGTAAAACAGGGCCTCCTCTTGCAGCCTTTTCCCTTAGTATTCAGGATAGGGTGGTGGTCCGCCGGCTCCTGGACCTGCTTTTTCTTTCTTTTCAGGTATCTCTGTTACGAGTGCTTCTGTTGTAAGGAGAAGTGCTGCCATACTGGATGCATTCTCAAGGGCTGACCTTACAACCTTTGTCGGGTCAACAATACCTGCTTTTACCAGATTTTCATACTTATCCACTTCTGCATTGAATCCAAAATTTTCTTCACTGGATTCTTTAACCTTCTGTGCTACGACGGCACCGTCAAACCCGGAATTTTCAGCTATCTGTCTGATGGGCGTTTCAAGGGCTTTCCTTACGATTTTCGTTCCTGTATTCTCATCAGGGTCGGTGAGTTTAAGTTTATCTATTTCTGTCTGGCACTTTAAAAGTGCAACCCCTCCGCCTGGAACAATGCCCTCTTCTACAGCCGCTCTTGTAGCACTCAGTGCATCTTCAACTCGTGCTTTTCTCTCTTTCATATCCGTTTCAGTAGGTGCTCCGACGTTAATTACTGCAACTCCACCTGCCAGTTTTGCAAGACGTTCCTGAAGTTTTTCCTTGTCGTAGTCAGATGTGGTTTTGTCTATCTCACTCTTTATCTGATTTACTCGTCCCTGTATCTTGGATGCTGTACCTTCTCCTTCTACGATTGTAGTATTTTCCTTGTCGACAATAACTCTTTTTGCCTTACCGAGCATACTCAGGTCAATGTTTTCCAGTTTAAGTCCGAGTTCCTCCATAATTGCCTGTCCACCCGTAAGGATGGCAATGTCTTCAAGCATTGCCTTTCTTCTATCCCCGAATCCAGGGGCCTTTACCGCACAGCAGGTGAATGTCCCTCTGATTTTATTGACGACCAGAGTTGCAAGTGCCTCCCCTTCTATTTCCTCAGCAATGATGAGCAGGGGTTTTCCCGCCTGGGCAACCTTTTCAAGAAGTGGGAGAATGTCCTTAATAGCGGAAATCTTTTTATCGTGTATCAGGATGTAAGCGTCGTTAAGTACACTTTCCATTCTTTCCGTGTCGGTTACGAAGTAGGGTGAAAGATATCCGCGGTCAAACTGCATTCCCTCAACAACCCTGAGTTCTGTTTCGGTTCCCTTTGCTTCTTCAACAGTGATGACACCTTCCTTACCCACCTTGTCCATCGCATCTGCTATGATACTTCCTATTTCTAAGTCATTAGCCGCAGCAATGGTAGCAACCTGCTGTATCTCGTTCTTATCCTTTATGTTCTTGCTCATTGTCTTCAGTTTGTCAACCACTGCTTTTACTGCTTTTTCTATACCTCTTCGCATATGTACGGGGTTTGCTCCTGCAGCAACATTTTTGAAACCCTCTCTTGCAATTGTCAGCGCGAGGATTGATGCACTTGTTGTTCCATCTCCTGCGACATCATTTGTCTTTGAGGCAACCTCTCTGAGAAGTTGAACACCCAGGTTTACATTAGGTTCCTCCACCTCGATTTCTTTTGCTATGGTGACCCCATCGTTAATGACTGCAGGTGAACCGAACTTTTTTTCAAGAACTGCACTTCTGCCTTTGGGCCCAAGGGTCGGCTTCAACGCATCTGCCATAATGTTCATACCTTCTAACAACTTTCTTCGTGCTTCTTCACCGAGTATTATCTGTTTTGCCATATAACACCTCCGTTATTTTTAGTCAACAACAGCCAGTATATCTTCTTCTTTCAGTATCATATACTCTTTACCTTCGACTGTTATTTCAGTTCCTGCATATTTACCATACAGAATCTTGTCCCCCATCTTTACTTCCATAGGCAGGGGCTTACCATTCTCGTCAATCTTCCCCTTGCCTATGGCTACTACCTTACCTTCCTGAGGTTTTTCTTTTGCGGTATCAGGGAGAATGATACCACCCTTTGTTTTTTCTTCTGCCTCCAAAGGTTCAACCACTATTCTATCTCCCAGTGGTCTCAACTTCATCTTTCCCATATCTGCCTCCTTTTTGAATTGTATGTGGAATTGTTTATACAGACCTTCATTTTGTTTTTTGTTTATTGAATTATAGATTATACCCCGAAAATTTAAACTGTCAAGAGTTCAGTTTTTTTGGCATATCTGTTAAAATATGATAAATATCTTAATGAGAGGTGAGTCTTATGGATTATGAGGTAAAAAGGTACAGGGTGAGTCCAAAAAATTATCTGTGTATTTCCCCAGAAGAGGCTGTGTCCACAGGGATTACAATAGGAGAAGAGATGGTTGAGGAAATAACGCTTGTCAGGTCCCAGGGTTTTGGATACCATTCATATGCATCAATAAGGGAACTTCCACAGGATGAACTGAAAGAGATTTCTATCAGTGAACGGAAGGAAAATCTTTTTGAAAACAGGAAAGAGGCGGTAAGGTACATTGCTGAAAACAACGTAGATAAAACTCTTAATCTCTATGCAGTAAAAGATGTCAGGATGGTTCAGAGGAGTGAAATCGGGCAGAAGGAAGATATCCCTGTTGTAGATTTTATGGAACAGTTGAAAGATTTCGGAAAGAAGGATGTGTGATTGACGGAAGCCGTTGTATTGTGGTAATATTTTGCATTATTTATGCGGGATTAACTCAGAGGTAGAGTACGAGCTTCCCAAGCTCGGAACGCGGGTTCGATTCCCGTATCCCGCTTTATCTCATCTTTGGAAGGGAATCGAATAGAGCACTGCCAATGCGAAAAAGTTTTACCTTGTTCGCCTCCCCCTTTGAGGGGGGAGGCAGACACTCGGTTTCTACGTAGAGTGTGGTGGGGGTGGAATATACCCCCACCTATCTTCCTCCCCCTCGAGGGGGGAGGATAAAAGGA
>CAYOYL010000161.1:0-14627 GCA_964408175.1 uncultured bacterium | reverse complement strand
ACAAGGAGGTTTTAATGAAGATAACAGGATTGATTCTTGGAACGTCGGGAACGGAAACGAAGAATATGCTGAAAGAAGACAGATTAGAAAAGGTTAAGTTTAATATAACTCTTCCACTCACCGCTTCAATGAAAAAACGAATAGAAAGTACCTTTCTGGAGTCTTTACCTCCCGGGGTTGAACATACGATTGTTCAGATAAATGAAGAACATCAAATCTTAGACCTTCCGGCCTCTGATGCCTATGTAGTCTTTCCTTTTCAGGTTTTCGGCGACAGGTGGCTGCATGCCCTTTATTCCCACAACAAGCCAGTGGTAATTGCACCTCTGCCTTATTCTGAGATATTTTCTTACGGGAATGTCTACTATCCATATTTTATCAGGGACGCGAGAGAACTGGACAGTCTGCTTAAACTTCCCCACAGGGTTTATCTGAGCAAAGATAAGGATGATTTGTCTGTTATTCTCAGGTCTCTTTATGTAAAGGATAGAATCAGCAAGACAAAGGCTTTGTGTATAGGTGAGCCCAAGTATGAGCCCTTTCATTCCCCTGACTGGGGCTATGCGATGGTAAGGGCTGTCCAGGAAAGGTTCGGCCTGAAATGGATACAGATGAGTTCCCAGTCTTTACTGAAAAGATGGGAGGAGTGGAAAAGGAAAAAGATTGATGTCCAGGACCTGAAAGATACTGCCCGCAGGATTTATTATGCCGGAGACAAACAACTCATTGACGCAAAGAGGATGTACCTGCTTTTGAAGTCACTGATAGAAGAGACAAGAGCAGATGCGTTCACCATCAACTGCCTGGCTTCAATCATCCTGCCCAAGTTAGATATAACGCCGTGCTATGCCTTAAGCAGACTGAATGATGAGGGTATTGTTTCTGCCTGTGAGTCTGATACCACCACACTGCTTGATATGCTGATTACAGTGTATGCCTCAGATTCTCCTGGGTTTATGGCCAACCCATATCTTTTCCCTTCTGACAACAGGATGGTGCTTTCCCACTGCTCCTCTCCCACACTGCATTCTTACAAGGAAAAGAAAAAGGATAGGTTTGATATCTATCCATACTTTGACCATCCTTCAGAGCAGGCACTTGCTCCACAGGTGTTTAAAAGTTCTGAAACGGTAACCGTCACTGGCATCTCGGTAAATCAACTGGACAGGATGTTGGTCATAAAGGGAAAGATTGAGAGGAACACATATTTTTCTACCTGCAGGACGCAGGTGGTGATAAAGGTGGACAGTGAGGTTAAGGATATAGCAAAAGACTATCAGGGAAGGCACTGGATAATGGTTTATGGTGACCACAGCAGGATTATTCAAAGGGTGAATGATACCCTCGGAGTCGAAAGTATCGTTTACTGAAATTGCGTCACAAGGGAGGAAAGAGACCGAAATAGAAATTGTGCGGGAAAAGATAAGATTAGACAGACTGAAACAAATGGCTGAACAGATGTTCGGTGACCTGGTAAAAGCGGTCGTTGATTTTGATTCAATGATAAATATAAAACTCTCTACAGGCAACCGAACGCGGGGTATTGACAACCCTGAAACAAGGAAGAAGGTTATAAGTAGGATTGATGAACCTATACAGACTTTTCCAGTGCTCTCTCAAGTGTCAATCTTTATGATTTCACTCCAGAAAACAGAGGGGATGAGGAATTCAACCGTTCTGCCGGAAGACCTCTTTATCCTAATGGAGGGACTGCCCGAAGACAGTATGCTGCGGGCTCCTGATACCTGATAGCCCTCGATTCTTACCTCCACGTTTTTCACAGGCTCGGGTGCCGTAAGTATCTGGTTTGGGAATCGCAGGCTTTCACTCCATGCTATGGAATTGTGAACGTGCAGAAAAAGTGACGAACCGTTTTTGAAAAGTCCGAGGTGTATGCGCCTGGGGCCTTTTACGGTAATGTGCGGCATGACAGAATCTTTGAGAATAGTCCCGACTTCGTCGGCCAGAACCCTGCTTCTGTTGACGGTAAACCTGTAACCGGGGTCCCCCGAAAAAATTATGATTTTGCCCTTCCCCAATTTTTTTATCCTGGCAGTATTTCCGTCCGGGGGAGGTTCCCCGGGACCGGGAGGCGAAGAAAAAGTACCTCCCAGGAGCTCTCTGACTTCTTTTCTGTCTGTCCGTTTTCCCCATTCGTCGCAACTTCCGAAACAATTTCCTGTTACAAGTACACCACCGTCTATGACATATTCTCTTATATCCTGTAACTGTTTTTCAGAAAGACAGATGGAGAGTGGAGCGATGACAACGGGATAATCGGAGAGATTTTCGATATTGAAGGTATTGTCAAAGATGATGTCCAGAAGCAACTGTTTTTCGCACAGCAGATTATGCCAGCCGAATAAGCTCTTCCAGTAAGCGTGGGGGAAACCGGGTTTTTTTGTGGCGGAGAAATAGAAGGTTTCTGACTGCTGGCTGAGGTGCAGTGCCGCATACTTTTCCTGTTTTCCCTTTATGTATTTATACCGCGGGGCAATCAGGGAGTGCAGCAGGTCAAAGGCGTGAACATATTTTTCGGGGTCATCGGGTACGCCGAAGGAAGGCATAACGCCGGCAGTAAGGCATGCCATTGCATGGTGTATGTACCTGTTGACGGGATTGAATACGTCAGGCCAGTTCATCCCAGTGAAAGATAGCCAGTGTAGGCCTGTCCATACCTCACTGTGTTGTTTGCCATAAGCCCTTGCCAGGCGGGCGTGGAAGGCACTCTCAAAAGAGGTATCAACAGTTTCGGAACCTATGATGACATCTCCTTCGTAACGGTCCGCCGGCATACTGCACAACCAGGATTCTATTGGATAGTCGCCGGGAAAGAGCCAGTATGGCATACGCCTGGGATGGTTAAGAACAATACGAACGTTTGGAAAACGTCTGCGGACCTCGGACGATAGAGTACTCCAGAACTTTATATACGAGTTATACCTCCATTTGACCCACCGTTTAAATGAAGGTATATTCCAGTCCGCGGTGGCGGGAAACTGGATTCCTTCTTCTTTTTCAAAGAGACGTCGGCAGTAATCACAGGAACATCCGATATTTCCCGGTAGTGCCCAGAGTGTGCCGTCGAACCAGAAACCGTCTATGTCGTATTTTTCTATTGACTCACATACAAATTCCGTGAGGGCTTTCCCGAATGGTGAGTTGATACAACAAATCTCACTATTTGCCTGTTCCGTTGACGGACTTGTTGAGAGATACCTTGTTCTCCATTCCGGATGTTTTTTTGCCGCGCTCCTGCAGTGTGAACCAGGAAACCATGTCATGACGGTGATTCCATTTTTATGGGCTGCTTTGACCTGTTCCTTCAGCCGTCTTTCGTCCTCTTTGTTAAATCCTTCCCTCGGGGGTAGGAACTTCGAGCTTCCGTACGGACTTCCGGTTGGGTCCACTATGCCTATCCAGTGAGCCTCTATGCCGTGCTCGGCCATAATTCTTGCTCTTCTGCGCGTTACGCCGGGCACATCGGGGTCAGGACGGTGTTCCAGCCTCAGGCAGGTTTCAGCGTAGTCCCTTGTCGCGACACGCATCGTCTCCCTGCCGACGCTTTTAGTGGCGGGACTGTTGCCTGCCGGGAGCAATTTTGAGTACTTTGCAGATGGGGCAGGTTTGCTGAGCCTGATACTCCAGCCTGCATGGCTTCCGATAACCCTGACAACAAGCCGGTTTTTACCCTTAATAACCGGAGCGAGAAACTGATGGCTGGCGATGTTTTGAGGGTCGAGAAAACATGCAGGTGTTTCGTAAACCTTAGAGCCGTTCAGCCAGAAGACCGTAGATTGCTCGGCTCCGAAGGAAAACGGGATTTTTTTTCTCTTCTCCTCAATAAAATCTGTGAACATATAAAATGCGGTTTTGTTCCCTCGGATGCCTGCAATGACTGAGAAGTCAACAATTCCTTCCGGAGATGATACCTTCCGGATATGATATGATATCCCGTTAATCTCCAGTACCTGCGGAATTTTTTTTGAGGAGATGTGAAGCCCGGCTGACCGGATGTATCCCTCAAAAGGCTGCTGTTCTTTTGATTCAACCGGACCGGTCAACTTCCATGTTCTGCTCCATCCGGGCAGGTCTGTTGGTCTATCTTTCATCCCTGAGAGTTTGAGAATTTTCAAATTGAACTCCTGTGCAGTTGCCCCGAAATTATAGACACCTGTGGTATGTCAAGAATGTTTTTTAAACCGGTATTTAAACTCTTTCGGTTAACAATATCCCGGTGCACTGTATAAACGTTTTATGTTATAGAATACCTCAATACGTTTTGTTGCTTCTTCCCCGTTTATCCATATGGCGGACTCCGATGATTTTAACTGCGAGGTAGTATCAGTATCTTCCGTATTCGTTTCCTGATTCGTACAGGGCAATGATATTTTCAGGTGGAACGTCTGCCTGGATGTTGTGGGGCTGTGTAAATATAAAGCCGCCGCCTTCCTTAAAAACCTCTGTGCAGTGGACTGCGTAGTCTCTAACCTCTTTTTCTGTGCCGCGCGACAGGACATGCTGAGGGTCTATCGCTCCTCCCCAGAATGTCAGGTGCTTCCCGAACTCACTTTTCAGCCTTTCAGGTTCCATGTTGGCTATTCCCACCTGTACGGGATTGAGTATGTCAACGCCGGCATCTATAAGGTCAGGTATGTACTGGTATATTGAACCGTCGGAGTGAAATATTATGTAGTAGTTGCTTATCTTTCGCACATACTCATAAAAGTCCTTTATGTAGGGGATGAACATTTCCCGCACTGTCTGGTTTGAATATATTCCCGCTTCGTTTCCCCCCAGGTCATTATACATTATTACCGCATCTACGTTATCGCCCGCCACTTCATGAAGAATATCAACCCTCTTTTTCCATACGTCGTTCAGTTTTTCCATGAGGGCATGAACAACGGGCTTGTTGGCAACTGTGGACATATAAAAATTGGCATTTTCCATCAGAGGTCCTGCTATGTCAGTCCAGCCGCCGACTATATCCGCCACTATAAACTTGTCGGATTCGGCCCTGAATTTTTTAGCCATCCTGCCGTACCATTCCTTTTCCTCATCATCCATTATGGGGATATGATAATCTTCAATATCTTTAACGGTAGTGGCATTCTGAAGGGGTGCCTTTATATAGTCAAAGTAAAATCCATTAGGAGGCAGTTTATAGGTAAATCCTCCTGCCTCCACAATATATGAACCGTCTTCCATCCTTCTGGGGTTAAAGTCCTTTGTAATTTTGACAGGGACATTGCCGTGAGGGGTTTTCCAGTCCTTCCAGCCTTTATCTCTCCTGAATCCATCAAAGTCTCGCAGCCCGTATAAAGGGATTATATCCGTATTAAACAGTTCTGCTATCTCCTCTTCCACATAAACAAAGAACTGCTGTGTATCTGCTATCTTTATCGGTTTGTTGATATTAAGTCTCTTCAACAGTTTATCATAGGCATCCGCGTATATTGTGGATATGGCTGTTCCCCCGAGGTCAATGGGGACCCTGTCAGGATTGGTTCTTTTGATTGTTGCTGTCACCCTTTCACGAGAGTTCATTTTTAGTTCTCCTTTTTGTATTAATCAATTTTTAAATTCAATCTTGAAGGTGTAGGCGTTTTCACATCCGCCTTTTTCAGGGGTGTTGATTATGAGTGCTTCTTTGTCTTGAGACCATGTCAGTTCTTTATCCACGCCGAGCATTTTTACCGATGTGGGCTTTGTTCCCTTTAAAGACCTGATAACGAGTTTCTCCCCAGGCCAGTTCAGCGCTATTGCATACAGGGCTTTATCCGGTTTCCATGTAAATCTTACGTTTTCTTCACCAAATGTATTCCAGTAGCGTGTTCCGTAGATTGCCTCCCCGTTAATCTCAAGCCACCTGCCGATTCCCAGAAGCCGTTCTTTCATTACTTCCGGAATGGTGCCGTCGGCCTTCGGTCCTATGTTCAGCAGAAAGTTGCCGTTCTTGCTGACAATATCCACCAGGTTGTGAACTGCCTGTTTAACCGTCATATATTCTTCTTCTTTCAGTCTGGCATTATATCCCCATGACTTCGGGTCGAGAGAATCGCAGGTTTCCCATTTCCTTTCAGATATTTTTTCAATGATTCTTCTTTCAGGGGTGTCGTAGTCACCGTGCATCTTCCCGTCAGCCCCTATATCCCAGCGGTCGTTGGCAACAACCTGGTCAGGTTCCACTGAGTGGTTGTAAAAATAAGACAGAACTTCTCTGCTTTTCCAGTGTTCCGCATTTAATATTTTGCCTTTGTAACCCTCGGCTCTGCTGACAGGATTGACCGAAACATCTCCCCAGAGGATACTGGGATGATACCTGTCCACCAGTTCTTTGATGGAGTTATTCATATAGTCTACCCATTCTGCATCGGGGTATCGCTGGTCCCAGAAGGAGTAGGTTGTGTTGTGATAAAATCCCATCTTCATCCCTTCATTTTGCACAGCCCTGCTCAGTTCACCGGCCAGGTCCCTGCGTGGTCCCATACTTCCTGCATTTCTGTCTGTATGGGCGGATGGCCACAGGGCAAACTCATCGCCGTGTTTTGCTGTCAGCACCACATACCGTGCACCTGCTTTTTTAAAAATTTCTGCCCACTCTGCAGGGTTATACCTTTCGGCTTTAAACATCGGTATAAAGTCGTCATAGGCGAAGTCAGGTCCGTATTTCTGACGTTGGTAGTTATATGCATCTTCTATCACATTTTTTTTGCAGAGGTCTTCAGTAACCCCGTCACAGGTTGCTCTGTAAGGAGGCCCTCCAATATTTTTACCGTTGTAGATTGCCCTGGGACACATATAAACCAGATACCATTCGTGATAGGCGGGTACTGAATATACCCCCCAGTGTATAAAGATACCAAACTTAGCCCTGTCAAACCACTCCGGAAGGGGATGTCTGTCCAGGGATTCCCACGAAGGTCTGTACTTGTCTGCTGTCATAACTTCCTCCTTTTCTTGAATATGGTTCTGTCAAACTTTATATTCTACATTAGTTTTTATTCCGCAATACATTTTTCACCTTAAACTCTATCCTGTCCTATCCTATCATATTCCAACTTTTCCGTAAATATATATTGAGATGATGCAATAACGTGTCTCTCTGAGGGACTTAAATGAAAGCCAACCCTTATTCTATGGAAACAGGGAGGGCATTGGCGGTGAATGTTTCCCGTATATCCCCTCCGAGAACGGTAGCCTTGAAAAGAACGGCGCCTGGCGGACGCTTGACCTTTGTTGCTTTGTCGGTAATCCGTACCTCCGCCTTCCATTGTTTTCCTTCCTCATCAGTTTTCACAAGCTGAACGTATTCTTCACCGTCCAGAGTAATCCTGGAAAGACAGTAGGTACTCATAATTGTTACCGTAACGTCAACTGCCGGTTTTTCAAGAAGCACATGGAAAAGGAGTTTATCGCCACGTTTAATTTCCCGTATGATATTACCGTCAACCTCCGACTGCCCGTTATTGACAGGCTCCACGATGAGGGCATTCTCCGGCTGAGCCATCATCCTAACATATCCATAGGTATATATTCCCGCATACTGTTGAAAGCTCAACTGTACGTTACTTACCTCCTTGTCTGGAGCAAAAGGGCTATACCTGCCTGGATATTGCAGGAGGTTAAACGTGAAAATGCCGGGTATCTCAGCACCGCCCAGGTAGAACAGGACCTTATTGTTAGCACGCACGTACCAGCTTTTGTAGCCCGCTGTTGATTCTATCCTGTCTACCTTAACCTGAAGGTACGGATACTTTGCATTCCATGGAAAAATCTTTCCAAAACTGCCCGCCTTCCCCCCGGATGGAAGGCCGCTGACAAAGACCAGTTGTTCAGTATCAGCAAACTTTCCGTTTATGACCGACCATTCATCAGGGCTGACATTTCTGAAGTTCTCTTCCCACAGGAGATTCTCTCGTGGATTATTTTGCACTTCCGCAAATGGAACCATCACACCCCAGACAATCATAACTAACGATAAGACCAGTTTCCTTAGAGCATCCATTTTTCACTCCTTGCGTTTTTCAGAAGAGCGCTATCTCGTTTATTTCAGGAAGGCCTGCGCTCTTGCGTATTACCACCCTTACCTTGACTGTTCTGATAGATGGGAATTGATGTTCCTTCTTTACCCGCACGTCATTCTTTGCATCCGCAAACGTTTCCCATTTGCCGTTTGCCCATGCCTGTATCTCGTAATCCCGCAGGGTGCAACTGTATAACACCACCTTAGAGAATTCCAGCAGGCGCGGTCGGCTCAACTCCAGCCACAGGGCTTCGCCTCTGGGAGGTGCTACGGCTATCCACGCAGGACTGTCAATAACACCGTTGAAAAGTGCGTTTTGATTGTACCCCTTCCTGCCGTCATTTGTCCTGATAATCACACTGCGGTCATTGAATATGATGTTGTCCCGCGTATGGCGTTTCCTCCATTCTATCTCCTCCCTTACTTCCTTCAGGGTATCCATATACGGGAATGTATCAGTAGTATAGAGATGTACGTCGTATCCCTCAAATGCATCCTTTAACGTGCCCTCATCCAGTTGGACTGCCCTATCCTCACGCAGGACACTGGCAAGTTTCGCGCCTTTCAAGGCGTCTGATACAAATATGGCCTCGCACGGCTCTGGAGAAGTATTGACGGCAAAAAGGAAAATACCCTTCCCCTTCTTTATCAGCAGACAGTCCACCGCATTGCTGGGTGAGGAAACATCTGCATTCTGTACCTGCCCGTTAAGAAGTACAGGTTCCAGATGATACAGTTCCTCATAGAAAGAAAGCACGCCGTACCGCGTATCGTAGTCCTCCCATGCCTCGTGTTTCGTATACGGCATAAACCCTCTGGCGCCGTTTACCAGAGCCGTATAGAGCATGCACCGCATCTCCTGAAACGACGGGTTTACTGCATCCTCAAGGAGGGCTCTGTAACTGTGACATCCGGGTGTTACCCAGACAGCCTTCCTTCTCCTGCCGCTATCGAGAACAAGTCTCATCTTGTCCCTTATATCGGTCATCGGCACACGCATCCATCTTCTGCCGTCCCTGTCCTGCATGGGCGTGAGATACGGATGTGGAGAATAGACGTCGGAGAAATTGACGTATTTATCCGGATGGCGGTCCACGAGCACGGTAACGTGATAGGGGTCAAGTTCCTTCACATACTCATATAAAGACCCCAGAAGAATCTTGGAAACACTGCGGCTTCCGGGTTCATCGGATAGATACCAGAAGCCGAGTCCCGGATGATGCTTGTATCGTTCCACAATATCTTTGATTTTTGTTTTCTCGGCATCGGACAGTAACCTGTCTTCCTTCTCGTTCATTCCCGGAAATAACCGTCTCAATTCAAGGCCTATACAGCCGACCATATTGTTACTGACTGCTTCGTCAAGGTCAATACCCAGCGAAATATTGACCTGTCGGGGTTCTTCCGCTCCCATACGGCGACACTCACCCATAAGATACTCATATCCATACCATCCGGCTGCGATAACCGGACTTCCGTTTATAACAAAATTCAGGTTCTTGTCTATGCGGGTTATCGTACCTTCAAAAGGAGGCAATTTACGGACAACCACGCTATCTTCCCCGATAACCTCATTACGGCCATTAAGTAGTTTTACGGCAATAGAGTAATCTCCGACATCCAGTTTATCCGCATTCTCAAAAACAAATTCGGTTCCGTTTGCTACGGAAGTTAGTTCCTTTCTCTCTGACAAGTCTTTGCCCTGCATTCTTATCTCGGCATGCGCACCTTCGGACTTTTTGCTGTCGTATACATTGAGTCTGCCCCGTATCTGCGTCACTTTTTCATCAGGATATATGCTGTTGCGGTAGAAGGGCTCCTTTATTTCCACGGAAAACAACCGGTAACCTACAGGCATACTTTGCCGGAGTACCGCAAGTGCAGTTCCCGTTTTGCCATCCAGCACCTCAAACCAGAAGTCATAGGTTCCTTCTGACGGGAGTACAAGGTCATCAACCTTAAGTTCAGCGCGGCCGTCCTTCTCCACAGTCACTGCCTTTTCCCCGGAAACCGCCAGACCCGGGACACGAACCCGGTACTTGAGGTCTTTCTTCTGACGGGTTGCGTTCGCTATTTCGGTGTTCAGTGCAGCCCTGAATCCGCCGTTATCTTCGGGCAGGACGGCAAGATTCAGAGGATTCATTCTGTAGTTGAAACGCATCAGGTCCGGCAACCTGTCCATCAACAGTCTGCCAAAACGGTCGGGGTCATGGAAACTATACTGTACCGGAGCCCATGTGTAGAGTTCTCCGGTTCCTCCCGCCTTACGTGTTCTGCACACGTTAAACGTCCACTCACGCTTGATTTCAGAGTAATCTATCCGGCTGAATGCACTGAATGGAACCCGGATTTCAACGCTCCAGTGGTCACTGCCAAGTGAAGTCTTTGCTTCTATTGGGGCGTCATAGGAACTGTCTTTTATCTGTCCTTTTTCAGCACAATAGAGGTCACCCTGAATTCCTTTAGCATTCACCATAAGATGGTAATATTCCGACCTCAATCCGGCAGGGTCAATAAAAATCTCCACTGAATCATCATGGTAAACACCGCCGTCGCGGGATAGTGATTCAACCTTTATTTTCCCCGGGTCCGGTTCTCCGCACCTCACACCTATGTATAACGCGTCATTGTCGTACACTACACGGAAGCCTGTCGGCTGAACAGCCGGAGCATCTTTTGCCCTTACCGGAGGATAAACGTGAAATCCTGATTCTTCGCTTGCTCCTGACCATACCGCATCTTCAAGGCGGCCGTCTATTACAGGACCTTTCTCCACGTAGGCCGCTTTCACTTCGGGCAGTGTATCTGCGGCATACACCATCTTCCTGGGGTATATTGCAGCGATTAACAAAAAAGAAAACACGCACACTCTCTGGCAGGTTATCATTTATTTACCCCCTCGTATTGCGTTATGAAATTTCAGTTACCGAGATAGTAATACCACGGAGGAGCATAGTACTGTTCATTCGTATACTGGTTGGTATTGAGCCGGTTCACGCTCATTTGCCCCACGTGTCCGTCAACAAAAAGAACGTTGGCTAAGTTGTTGCCGTGTGTATCAGGCACATATCCGCGCGAAGCACGGCAATACCCACCGTAATCCCATGTTGTTTCCGTAACCAGAAGAATTTCGGAACCCCCGTGTAAACTGGAAACCTTTGAAAGTTTTACCCAGCGGTGCCAGGGCGGCTGCGGCGTGTCAATCCCAAAGAAGGCTCTGTTTAATCCATATGAAGAATAAAACTGCCGGTGTTCCGTTGCTGATATACTGCGGTCTGAAGGACAGAAGAATGGACCCGGTCTCTGCAAGTAATTACCGGATGTCTTATCATTGAGATACGACTTAATCCGATTTGCCCATGTATATCCGTATACAGTTGGGAAGGGGTGATTGGGTATGTACTCATCCCAGTCCTGGCAGTACATTAGAATAGCCAGCCCTATCTGCTTGAGGTTGTTTGCACAGACTGACTGTCTTGCCCTCTCCCTTGCCTGACTTAACGCCGGAAGCAGCATCGCCGCAAGAATTGCTATTATCGCTATTACGACCAGCAGTTCTATTAAAGTAAAACCATTACGCTTTTTCATCTCGCACATTTTTCTTCCCTCCTTTACCCCAAATACTCACGTATCAATTTCCCCAAGTGAGGGGTTATGATTTTTCCCTGTTTTCGCATATGGATTCCCGCTCTATCAGTTCAGTATCAAGTGTGACATTCTCCACCAGTTTGCCCGGATTATTCATCCTTTCCGAAAGAAGCATCAGAGCCTTTTTGCCCATCTCTTCCATCGGTTGCTCTATTGAACTTAAGGTGGGCACTGAGTAACGACAGGATATTATATTGTCAAAACCCGTTATTGAAAGGTCTTCAGGCAAACGGAGATTCATCTTACCCGCCGCCTTTATAAGTGACAGGGCGTAGCAATCCCCGAATGTTACTATCGCCGTGGGTTTATTCTTGAGTTTCAACCAGTATTTCAGTGTCTCCAGAGCACATTCATCTCCCTCTTCTACGGTTTTCTTCTCGGCCATCGGTATCTGAATATATTCATCAATTGCTTTAAGACCGAATTCCCTCAATCCCTCTCTGTATCCCTCGAATCTTTCTTCTGTATGAATGGTCATCGGTTTCATTCCGAACAGAGCAATTCTTCGATGTCCCAGTGAGTAAAGGCGTGAAACCGCCTTCTTTATTCCTTTCTTGTTGTCCGGCATTACCGAGTCCATTGGTATCCGGCCCGCCCTGCAGTTTAACAGGACCGTCGGGACGCATGACCTGATATAACCTAAGTCAATCTCATCAGGGTTTGCATCTATAATCAGACCGTCTATCAGATTACTGAGAATTGCCTGCATGAGGTATGAATAGTTTTCATATACAATAACGTAGTAGTTACTCTTTTCTGCAGAAGGGACTATGCCTGACATGAAACGTGAGTAATATTGCCGCACCTCAGAGTTCTCTTCGGTACTTACAGGGAGGAGACAAGCAATATTCTTTGTTGAATTTTTCACTCTTCTGTGGTGTGCACTCCTTTTTTTGTAGCCCATTTCTTCAGCGGCGGTTAAAACCTTCTTTATTGTTTCTTCAGGTATGGAATTATCTGCCAGTCCGTTGAGAACGTAGGAAACTGTGCACTGGGAAACCCCCGCCTTTTCAGCCACCACTTTCTGGGTTATTTTCACCATCACATTTTCTCCATTTATCTCCCGGCATATTAATATCACTGATAATTCACTGATATTTTAATATAATCAGGTTTTTTGTCAAATTTATTTTCCGAGAGTTCTGAAAAATCTCTTTCTTGTCTTGCGAGGGAGCGTTTTCTACGACCGCAGCAACCGCTCCGTTTGAGAACCTTACACCGGAAGATTCCAACTTTTTTAGGTAGGGAGCATAACCCCTTTTGAAGGACTCTTTGTTCAAACTCATTCCGAGTTTTTAAAAGAGAAGGCAGATTGATTTTCCCGTGTGTCATGTATATATCTGAGTAGATATATAGGTTGTGTCAAGAAACAGATGAAAGTTTTTACAGGAACAGCAACAATATAAGGACTTTCCTCCCCCTTGAGGGTGCTAACACGAAGAGCGAATAAGCCCCCCCACCTTACTTCCTCCCCCTCAAGGGGGGAGGATAAAAGGAGGGGGTGAATTTATCGAGCACCGTACAGCACGAAGGGCGAGAGGGTGAGCCCGTTGACCGAAATCCGAAGGATAAAAAAAGAATTTTAATTCTCTGAAGCAAAGAAAAACTCACGCAAAAGATTGATTGATTAAGAAATTGAAATATAAAATTGGCTTATTTCAGGTTTTATAGCAATGTTGAAATATAACCCTAATCTGAAACGTTGCAGAAGTATTTTCCCTATATAACATCCATTAAAGAGTTTATCTCACCTTTTGGTTAATTGGGTAAGGTACATACAGAACTATCAGTTCTCTCAAGAAAACCCAGACAGATTGAAACCTGCCTAAAAAATAATTGACATTAATCACAACCTGTTACCAAAACTCTTCATTGACCGTACTCTTGACAGATAATAAAAACTGTTGTATAATTATTACAACATAAAAAGGAGGGGAGATTTCATGGGAAGAAAAGATGCTGATACATTCGGAAGTTTTTTTGAATCTCTACGGCAGAAGAAAGGTTTGACTCTGCGGGAGTTTTGCAGACAGTCTGCCGTTGACCCGGGTAACATCAGTAGGATGGAAAGAAATCTTACGCCACCACCCAAAGACAGAAAGGTTCTTAAGAAATATGCATCTGGGTTAGGTCTTCGTGAAGAAAGCGAGGAATGGCAAAAGTTCTTTGACCTTGCTGCTATATCTCAAGGGATGGTACCTAAAGATTTACTTTCCGATAAGGAACTCGTAAAAGCCCTGCCTCTATTCTTCCGCACCTTGCGCGGGCAGAAACCAACATCTGAAGAAATGAAACGCATCGCGGAAAAAATAAGGAAAGGCGGGCGCAAGTGACGGACCTAAGAAAGTTTAGAGCGCCTTTCATCACGCCCGAGAAAGCATGGGCAGAAGCAGACCGCATTCGTTTAGAACACTGGAGGTCCAATAAATTACCCATAGATGTTGAGAAAATCTTATGGGAACTTAACCTGCAACTTGAGCCTGTTGCATCCCTGAAGAGTGATGGTGATGTGGACGCTCTATTAACGGGTGACTTAACCACAATAATCGTAGACTTGGAAGAATATATGGATGTTCGCATGGATAATAGAATGCGATTCTCCATTGCTCATGAACTGGGACATTTTGTTCTTCACCATGATATATACCGGAATATTCAATTTAATTCTGTGGAAGACTGGATAAAATTTATCCAGTCTATTCCTGAGGACCAGTATTATTACGTTGAACAACATGCCTATGAATTTGCCGGAAGACTTCTTGTCCCTCCCGATAGATTGAGGAAAGAGTTTGCATTAGCAATTAAGAAAGCAGAGAAATCAGGTTTTATGGATTGGGAGAAATCAGGAGATGCGGCGAGAGAATTTATCGCAAGTTCTATCTGCCGTGTTTTTGGTGTCTCAAGTAGCGTAATTGAAAAACGAATTACCAGGGAAGGATATAAAATACTC
>CAYOYL010000160.1:0-23605 GCA_964408175.1 uncultured bacterium | reverse complement strand
GGAACAAGGAGACGTATCTGACCGAGACCGTTGAGTGTCAAACCATAAATCCTGCCTATCGCCTCCTGCTTTATGCGAACAGGGATGCCTTCGGATTCAAGCAGTCCTTTGATTATCTGTGCCTCTGTCTCGTTCTTCGGATACGCTACCACAACCCATCTGTCGTCCATATTAGTTATTTGGAAAATAGAGATAACATCATAGGAAGGGATTCCTTATGGTAACGTTCTTGATGATATCTCCGTCTTTCATATCCTCGGAAAAAAGTATTGTTGCGCCCCCTCGTATTGCGGCATCTATAATCAGTGAATCCCAGAAAGAATACCTGTATTTTTGCTGTATCTCTATTGCCGATAAAATTGAATCGGCGTCGTTGATTACCAATTCCCATTTGCTGAGACTTGAAATAATTTCTTTTGCAATTGCGGGTTTGACTAAAACGGGGATTTTCTTTGTCAGTATAATATACAACTCCTGTAACACCTGCACGCTTAGTATTCCGCTGCCTGTATTCCAAAGGTCCATCACTATACCTCTGGATATTTTATGTTTCCTACCGGATGTCTTATCGTGGGCGTAAACAAGGATATTGGTATCAAGGAATGTTTTTTCATCTTTCATGAAGAGTTTCCCTTTTTGTCCCGATATTGCCTTTTGTCCTTAGATTTAATCCATCTTCCAGTACTTTCAGGTGCTTCAGGCGTCCGTCTTCATATTCTTTGTTTTTCCGGATTCTTTCCTCAATGGCTTCTTCAATAAATAAGGTCATTGACTTTTCTTCTGTAGCAGAGATTATCTTGACCTTTTTTAACAAGGGTTTGGGTAAGGAAATGGTTATGTTTCTTTTCTCCATCCGTATCACCTCCACTATTACAGTTTTGTGACATATGCCATAAATATGTATACCACATATTTATGTAGGAGTCAATACTCTTATGCAGAAGGGGCAGGGTACGGATTCAAGCAGTTCTTCAGTTTTATTCCCTTTTTTATTACGGCCTGTTTTTAAGGCGTTATGGTCTCTTGTACACGTTCAGACCAATTTTTATGCCCTCATTCTCAGGCACGGAGACATTGCCCTCAGTAGTGGCAACAATGATGTTCTTTCCTGAAGATGATTTGCCGAATTCCTTTGACAGGTCTATCTCTATGGTCAGTATATTGCCTTCCAGTTTCATTTCACAGTTCTTCATAGTTACCCCCTTTTAAAAGTTCGTTGTGCCAGATTTATTATAAATCGTAAATACTCAGTCAACACCTTTATTCCTCCCCCTTGAGGGTGCTGGCGCGAAGATTAATGAGCACCGCTTAGCACAGAGGGTGAGTTGGTGAGCCCGTTGACCGATGCCCGTAAGGCTCGATGTATTGTAATCGAGCCCACAGGGCAAGAGGAGAGATGTAGATGGGGGTGAGTGGAGAACCACAAATTTCACCCTCACCCGGACCCTCGCCCCTTAAGGGAGAGGGAAAATATACGCAGTTCAGTGAATAGTTACATAAATTCTTATATGCAGGTGGATTTATAGATTTGGATGTATAAGGATTTATAAAATGGGGGTGCTTGTTTATGGATAAAATAATTTTTAAGGCGGAGACAAGAGAAGAGACAGGCAAGGGGGTAGCCAGAAGACTGAGGGCTTCGGGGTTTATACCAGGGGTTATTTACGGAGCCGGAAAGGATACACATTCTATCAAGGTTGAGCAACGAAGTGCCGAGAACATAATAAGAAAACTGGAGTCCCATAATGTTATGGCTGACCTTGTTCTGAAAACGCCGGATGGGAAAGAGGAAACTATAAAAACCATGCTTAAGGATGTACAGATAGCGTCGATAAGCAGAAACGTTTTGCACCTTGATTTTTACAGGATTAGGATGGACAAACCGGTCAGGATGGAGGTAGTCATTCATCTTACTGGAGAGGCCCCAGGGCTGGAAAAAGGCGGCATACTTGAACAGGAACTGAGAGAGATAGAGGTACAGGCTCTACCTGACAAGATACCTTCAATGTTAACGGTTGATATATCAACCTTAGAGATAGGGGATTCTATTACCGTTAAAGATATTGTCCTTCCTGAAGGGGTAGAGACCGTTGAAGAGACGGGGAAGATAGTTGTTACTATACTGGCGCCCAAGGCAGTAGAGGAAGAGGCCCCTGCGGAAGAAGCAGAAGAAGGTGTTGAAGGCGCGGCAGAAGAGGTTACAGAACCAGAAGTTATAAGCGAGAAAGAGGCAGCCGAGAGAAGAAAAGAGAAAGAGGCGACAAAAACAGAGAAAGAGTGAAGATAATAGTTGGGCTGGGTAATCCTGGAAGTGATTATGCAGATAGCAGGCACAATGTAGGTTTCAAGGTTGTTGACCTGTTGAGAAAGAAGTATTCTCCTGAAAAGATTATCAAAACGCAGTATTACAGAGGCTGGGAAACAAAAATAGATGGGGCTGCTGTAATTCTGCTCAAGCCCAAGACCTATATCAATGAAAGTGGCATTGCCATAAAAAAGGCTTTTGAGAGGTTTGACGGTTTCTTGAGAGACTACCTGATTATTCACGATGACCTTGATATACCTTTAGGCAAACTGAAGATTATTGCGGGTAAGGGACCTGGTGGACACAATGGTGTTATCTCTGTAGTAAACGAACTGGGGAGTAAGGATTTTGTAAGGATTCGCATAGGAATCGGCAGGGAAAGGGTGGAGGATTCATATGTAAAGTATGTGCTCTCACCTTTTCTGCCGGAAGAGAAGGTGCTGCTTGGAGAATCTCTGGATAGGGCATGTTCATCTATAGAAGAGATTGTTAAAGGCAGTCTGGAAAGAGCTATGAGTCTCTACAACAATTAGAGGAAAGGAGTCTGTAAATGGAAGGAATGGGAATTCAGGTGTTTGCGATAGTTAGTTCACTTTTTGCGGTTGCATTTACCGGTTTGCTTGCGAAAAACATAATGAAGAAAAAAGAAGGTACGCCTGAAATGGTAGATATAGCACAGGCAGTGAGAGTGGGGGCAAAGGCGTATCTGAAAAGGCAGTATAAAGGCGTGGGTATCTTTTTCGCTATCGTCTTTGTACTGCTTTTAATTTTGACAAGGTTCGGCTATATGAACATCTTTGTCCCGTTTGCTTTTATTACAGGAGGATTTTTTTCAGCACTGAGCGGCTACATCGGGATGACCATAGCAACCAACTCTTCTGCAAGAACCACATATGCGGTAAAAAACTCTCTTAACGAAGGGCTGAAACTGGCATTTTCTTCAGGGCTTGTAATGGGGCTTGTCGTGGTGGGATTGGCACTCTTTTTTATCAGTGTCTGGTATATGGCGATAAGGTGGTTCAGTACTATAAAAGGTTTTGGGCTGGACTATATAGCCTCAACAATGATAAGTTTCGGAATGGGTGCCAGTGCTCAGGCTCTTTTTGCCAGAGTTGGTGGCGGTATATACACCAAAGGGGCGGACGTAGGTGCAGACCTTATAGGCAAGGTTGAGGCAGGTATCCCAGAGGACGACCCTCGGAATCCAGCAGTTATTGCCGATAATGTGGGTGATAACGTAGGTGATATTGCAGGGATGGGTGCTGACCTTTATGAGTCTTACACAGGCTCAATACTTGCCACGATGGCTCTCGCCGTCGCAGCAGGCCTTGGGCTGAAAGGCATCTCTTTGCCCCTGGCTATAGCATCCATTGGAATCTTTGCTTCCATTATAGGCTCGTTTCTTGTACAGGTAAAGGAAGAGGCAACCCAGAGCAACCTGCTTATGGCTTTGAGAAAGGGGATATATGCCGCGGCTGTTCTTGTACTGGTAGCTTCTTACTTTGCCATTACATTGATACTGGGGCCCGAATATAAAAGACTCTTCGGTTCTGTGATAAGCGGGGTTGCCGCAGGGCTTTTAATCGGTTTCTTTACTGAGTACTTCACATCAGATTCGTACAAGCCGACACTTAATGTATCAAAATCATCCCTTACAGGCCATGCTCCTGTGATAATAGAAGGCATCGCAACAGGTATGGCTTCCACAGCAGCCCCTGTCATAACGATTGTTCTGGCAACAATAGGAGCGTATATGTTTGCAGGTGGGCTGCATCACCCTGAGATAGGGCTTTACGGTATAGGACTTGCGGGTGTCGGGCTTTTAAGCACACTCGGTATAACGCTGGCAACGGATTCATACGGTCCTGTGGCTGACAACGCAGGTGGCAATGCCGAGATGTCGCACCAGCCGCCTTTCGTGAGACAGAGAACAGATGCCCTTGATTCTCTCGGGAATACAACGGCAGCGACAGGTAAGGGATTCGCAATAGGTTCTGCTGCGCTGACAACCCTTGCTCTTGTAGCGGCTTTCAAGGAACAGATTCTTCTTCTGGGCGGCAATATAGACCTTTCAGTGATGAATGTGCGGCTTCTTTCAGGCATCTTTATCGGTGCAATGTACCCGATGTACTTCTCTTCAATGGCTATAAGAGCGGTGGGAAGAACCGCACAGGACATAGTAGAGGAGGTCAGAAAGCAGTTCAGGGAAATTGCCGGTCTTATGGAAGGCAAGGCAAAACCTGATTATGCAAAGGCAGTGGACATCTGCACAAAGTCTGCTCAAAAGGAGATACTGGCGCCTGCTATCATAACCATACTGTTGCCTATTGCAATGGGTATTTTACTCGGGTTGGAGGCACTGATAGGTCTGCTCATAGGTGCGTTAGCCGGAGGGTTCGTGCTGGCGGTTATGATGGCAAATTCAGGGGCATCCTGGGACAACGCAAAAAAATACATTGAAAAAGGTAATTTCGGCGGCAAAGGTACCGATGCACACAAGGCATCGGTTACAGGAGATACTGTGGGAGACCCTTTCAAGGATACAGCAGGTCCTTCTCTGAACATATTGATAAAACTGATGTCCATTGTTTCAATTGTCTTTGCATCTTTTATAATGCACACTACCATCTTCAAATAACCCATGGACATATACGCTGAATCCATTGAACTACATAAGAAATTCAGGGGCAAAATTGAAATAAAATCCAAGGTCCCTCTGGCAAACAAGAACGACCTTTCACTCGCTTACACACCGGGTGTGGCAGAACCGTGCAGGAGAATAAAGGATAACAGGTTGTCTGTTTACGAATATACCTCTAAGTGGAATACCGTTGCGGTTGTGACCGATGGCAGTGCGGTTCTCGGACTGGGCAACATAGGGGCAGAGGCTGCCCTGCCGGTTATGGAAGGCAAGGCAATACTCTTTAAAGAGTTCGGAGGGGTGGATGCCATACCCATATGTATATCCAGCCAGGATACTGAAGATATCATAAAGACTGTTTCCTTAATATCCCCGGGATTCGGAGGTATCAACCTTGAGGATATATCAGCACCGAGGTGCTTCACTATTGAAAAAAAACTGATAGAGACGCTTTCCATCCCGGTTTTCCACGATGACCAGCACGGGACTGCAGTGGTGGTTCTCGCTGCTCTCATAAATGCATTGAAAGTTGTCAACAAAAAAATAGAAAACGTCCGGGTTGTTATAAATGGAGCAGGCGCTGCAGGTATAGCAGTCACCAAATTTCTACATTATGCAGGCGTAAAAAGAATAGTGCTGTGCGATACAAAGGGTATCATATGCAGTGAAAGAAAAGATAATATGAACCCTGCCAAAGAAGATGTCCTGAAATACCTGTCTCCGTCCAAAAACGGTTCTCTTGCAGATGCCATGAAAGATGCAGATGTATTCATAGGGGTTTCAGGACCGGAGTGTGTGAGTGAGGAGATGGTAAGGGCAATGAATAAAAACGCCATTGTTTTTGCAATGTCTAACCCTGTACCGGAGATTATGCCTGAGAAGGCTAAGAGAGCAGGCGCTGTGGTTATAGGTACAGGCAGGAGCGATACTGAAAACCAGATAAATAATCTCCTTGCCTTCCCGGGAATTTTCAGGGGTGTCTTTGACTGCAGGGCTTCTAAAATCACAGAGAAGATGAAGATGGCGGCAAGTTTTGCAATCGCCGGGTGCATACCAGAAGGCAAACTCTCACCAGACTACATCATCCCTTCGCCTCTCGACAGAAAGGTGGGTGTAAAAGTTGCTGAGAGCGTTGCTGCTGCCTCGAGTTCCCCATGATTCCTTCACTTCGTTCACAATGACAATAAAGGGAAGGCTCAAAACTCATCAGTTTCAACCTCCCTCTTTGAATCAAGATAGTTCTGAAGTATTATCTGTGCAGAAAGTTTGTCTATGTGTTTTTTCCTTTTACGCCTGCTCAAATCTGCCTGCAGTAGAATCGTTTCCGCCTGCTTGGAACTCAGCCTTTCGTCAAAAGGGATAAAAGGGAGGGTTATCTCTTTCTGCATCTTTGAAATAAAAGCCATAGTCTTTTCCGCCTGTGAACTCATAGAACCGTCCATCCGCAGAGGCAAGCCGTAAACAATGATTTCTACCTGATAACCTGATACAAACTCCTTGACCTTTTCTATCTCTTTGCCATTACGCTCAATCCTTCCCAGTCCTCTTGCCAGCATATGTCCCTCATCGCTGACAGCAACACCTATCCTTCTTTCCCCTATATCCAGACATAATATCCTCATCTGTCTACCTCTATTTTCTCACCCATAATTGAATGCGCCACTTCAAGGGCGCGTCTGGTTTCTTTGACATCATGTACTCTAAATATGGATGCTCCTTTCACATAGGATAGTACAGCAGATGCAAGAGAACCCTCCAGACGTTCGTCAGCAGGTATATCTTTTAGGATTTTTCCAATGAAGGACTTTCTTGACGCACCTATCAGCACAGGCCTACCCAGTTTTTTGAAGTGGTCAAGATTATTCAGTATTACGAGATTATCCTCCAGACGTTTTCCAAAGCCAATTCCGGGGTCAATGACAACCTTCTGCAGGTTAATCCCTCTTTCAGATATCCACTTCAACCTTCCTTCAAAAAACCCGTAAATTTCAGAGACAGCATCTTTGTAAAAAGGTTTTTTCTGCATATCCAGCGGGGTACCTTGCATATGCATCAGGATATACCCGCATCCTGAATCTTTAACCACATCAAAGAGTTTTTTATCAAGAGAGAAGGCGGAGATGTCATTGATGATGGATGCTCCTGCTTCAATTGATTTTTCAGCCACTTCATGCTTGTAGGTATCCGCGGACAGAACCACATCTGTCTCTCTGGCAAGTATTTTTATAAGCGGCACAACCCTTTCTATCTCTTCATCCACGGAGATTTTCCGACTTCCGGGACGTGTAGATTCCCCTCCAACGTCTATTATATCCGCACCCTCGGCGACCATCTTTTTTGCACGTTCCAGTGCAATGTCAGGATTGAAGTATCTGCCGCCGTCATAAAAAGAGTCCGGCGTTACATTCAGCACCCCCATTATCAAAAACCGCTCTATCTTAAGGACTCTGCCTTTGATATTCCAGACCTCTTCCACTTACAAATCCCCTCTTTTCATCCCGCAGCGGTGGCATTTATGAAATAATAAAACGTGCCGTGCTACATTGCACAGAAATCGTGGTTTTTATTTCTTCAGCAGTGCCTTTCTGTAGTCCTCCGCCTCCATATTCTCCACCTCTTCAACATCCTTCAGACTGAGGTATTTAAGGTTACCAGTAGACCGCCCCACGAAGAGAATTTTTGCAGTTTCTTCTACCAGCCAACTTCTTGAAAACGCCTCTTTCAGCGTCTCGCCGGTACATACAACACCATGGTTTCTCAGCAGTACCACGTTACACTTTTTTATTCTCTCAACCACTGCTTTTCTTATCTTCTCTCCTCCAGGCTGAACATAGTCAATTGTGGGGACTTCTCTGCCAAACAGAGCCACATAGTCAGGGAAAACAGGTTTGAACTTCACACCTGCAGATATCAGCCCGATGGTAACAGGAGGATGGGTGTGTATTATAACTTTTACGTCCTCTCTCTCAGTGTATATCCCCATGTGCATTGAGGTCTCACATGTTGGCCTCAGGTCTCCATAAACCTTACCTGTTTTCAGGTCTATCTTCACCCACTCACTTTCCTTTATTTCATCAAGGGCAAAACCGCTCGGAGAGAGGAATATGTGGCTTCCTTCCCTTGCACTGATGTTGCCTCCTGGACCAGCAACCAGTCTTTTATCAACAATTTTTTTCCCGTATTCTGTCAACTGCTTCCTTATCTTTTCCATTTCTTGCTCCTTACCACCATTGTTCACTGAGTCTTGAGTTTGAGAAATTTACGCTTGCCGACTTTTAACACCTGTCCATTTTTCACGGCAATCCTTGAATAAGGGTCATCTACTATTTGTTTGTCAATTTTTACGGCTTTCTGTACTATCAACCTTCTTGCCTCCGCCTTTGACGGTAGTAATCCTGACTCTACAATTATATCCACAAGGGAAGTTCTGCCTTCGGCATCAAGAAGGGTTTGACCTATGACAAATTCAGGGATATCCGATGGTGCCTGTTTTTCCCTGAAGATTCTTTCAAACTCATGTTCGGAGTCCACTGCCGCTCTGTTTCCGAAATATCCCTTAACTATCTCTTTTGCCAGCAGTGCCTTGGCATGTCTCGGGTCATCCTTGACAACCTTCTTGAATTCTGCTTCAGGAACGCTCGTAAGCAGGCGGAAATATTCTTCCATCACCTCATCAGGGATGGACATTACCTTCCCGAACATCTCATCCGCAGAGATTTCTATAGGGATGTGGTTGTTATACGTCTTACTCATCTTCATCTTCCCGTCGGTACCAACAAGAATCGGCATGGTTATCACTACCTGTTTCTGCTGTCCCAACGCCTCCTGTATGGTTCTTCCTGCGAGGAGGTTAAACCTCTGTTCGGTTGCGCCTATCTCAACATCAGATTTCAGGGCGTATGAGTCGTATCCCTGTTGAAGGGGGTATAGAAATTCCTGCAAAAAGATTGGTTTGTTTGACCTGTATCTCTGGGAAAAATCTTCTCTCTCAAGTACCTGAGCAATTGTAAAAACAGAGGTGAGTTTTATTATTTCTTCAAGCGTTAGTTTTGAGAGCCACTCGGAATTATATACAAACTCGGTTTTGGAAAGGTCAAGTATCCTGCCTGCCTGTTCCCTGTATCTTGAAAAGTTTTCTCTTATCTGTTTAATAGAAAGTATGGGCCTGGTTTCATTCCGACCTGTAGGGTCGCCTATCCTTGCGGTGAAATCACCTATCAGAAAAAGAATTTTGTGCCCGATGTCCTGAAAATCCTTCAGTTTTTTGATGGGTACGGTATGTCCCAGATGGAGTTCAGGAGCGGTAGGGTCTATGCCATATTTGACCCTCAACGGTATATTTTTTTTAAGAGAGTTGCTTATCTTCTCTTTGAGTTCGTTTTCTTCTATAACTTCTATGGTGTTTCTTTTAATGATGTTTAATTGTTTTTCTATCTCGTCCATAATAGTATAGAGTTTACTTTTTCAGCACCCATTAGTCAAGAATTTTTGACTTTTTGTTTAATTTGTAATATCTTAATTAGAGTTTTAATTCCATAAAATAAATAAAATTTTAGGTTCTCACTATAATTGTAGAAGGTAAGAGTTCAAAGTAAGGGAGATTTGTTATGTTAAAAAAATTTTTTACGCCTAAAAGCATCGCCCTCGTCGGAGCATCAAAAAGTACTGAGAAACTGGGATACAGAATCTTAAAAAACCTTATAGACGGTGGATTCAAAGGCAGTATCTACCCTGTCAATCCTTCCGCAGAAGACATCCTGAACCTGAAAACCTACAAGAGCATTTTAGACATACCGGATACACCTGAACTTGTCATCATAGTAATTCCTTCAAAATACGTGGGGGGTGTTGCGGAAGAATGTGGGAAAAAAGGAGTAAAGGGGCTCATCGTTATAAGTGCAGGTTTTAAAGAGTCGGGAGAAGAAGGAGAACAGAAAGAAGAAGAACTTAAAAAAATAATAAAGAAATACGGTATGAGAATGATAGGTCCCAACTGTCTGGGAGTAATTGATGCTGTGAATAATCTCAATGCCTCCTTTGCATTTGAGATACCACCAAAAGGCAAGATATCTTTTATAACCCAGTCAGGTGCTCTGGGGACTGCTATTTTAGACTGGGCTTCAAAAGAAGACATCGGACTTTCAAAATTCGTCAGTTTCGGCAATATGGCAGATGTTTCTGAGACTGACCTCATTGAAGAGTTCGGCAAGGACCCGGAAACAAAGGTTATCTTACTCTATCTGGAAGGACTGAAGAACGGCAAAAGGTTTATTGAGAAGGTAAAGACAGTGGCTGCAAAAAAACCTGTAATAATGGTAAAGTCAGGCAAGACTTCAGCAGGGAGCAAGGCTGTTTCTTCCCATACAGGAAGTCTCGCAGGTTCTGACAATGCCTACAGTGCCGCACTGAAACAGGCAGGGGTTATAAGGGCAGAGTCGGTGGAAGAACTCTTTGATTATGCAGTGGCTTTTGCCTACCAGCCGATGCCTGAAGGCGAGAATGTATGCATAGTCACAAATGCCGGAGGGCCTGCTGTTATGGCTGTAGATGCCATAGAGGATGCAGGGATGACACCTGCCGGTCTCTCTGGTGGAACTGTAAAAACCCTGAAAGGTTTCTTGCCTGCAGCAGCAAATGTAAATAACCCTGTAGATGTTCTTGGAGACGCACTTGCAGATACCTACGGCAGGGCACTGGAGACAGTTCTGGTAGAAAAAAACGTTGATGCAGTTATTACCATATTAACACCGCAGGTCATAACACAGATACCTGAGACCGCTGAAAAGATTGCCCATGTTTCTAGGACAAGCAGAAAACCGATTCTCTCATGTTTTATGGGGGGCAAAAGGATAAACTACGGGGCAAATGTTCTTATAAAAAACGGCGTTCCCAACTATCCTTTTCCTGAAAGAGCCATTTCTTCTCTCAAGAGCATGCTTGCCTACAAGAGGTGGGTTGATAAGGACAGGGGTAAGACGATAACCTTTGATGTGGACAAAAAAACGGTTGCACAAATAATAACAAACATTAAAAAATCCGGAGATAAAGCAGCAGGAGATATTGAAGGACGCCAGATACTCTCGGCATACGGCATCAAAACAGTAGAGTCAGTGGTTGCAAAGGATATATCTGAGTGCAAAGAGTTCTTTAAAAAAACAGGTTCTCCTCTGGTTATGAAGGTTGTTTCACCGGACATCCTTCATAAAACGGAGGCAGGAGGTGTGAAGATAGGACTTTCTACGGTTGAGGAGATAGAAAAGGGTTTCAAAGAAATTATGGAATCGGCAAAAAGGTATAAAAAAGATGCTGTAATTGAAGGTGTTCAACTTCAGCCCCTTATATCAGGCGGTACAGAGGTTATCGTCGGCGTGAATAAGGACCCTCAGTTCGGGCATCTACTGATGTTTGGGCTGGGAGGGATATACGTTGAACTTCTAAAAGACGTCTCTTTCAGGGTAGTCCCGACTACGGATGTAGATGTAACAGAGATGATTGAGGAGATTAAAACAATAAAGATGCTTAAAGGTTTCAGGAACATACCGGAAAGAGACCTGCCGGCAATAAAGGATGTTTTACTCAGAATTTCACAGATGTGCTGTGACTTCCCTGAGATAGAGGAGATGGATATCAACCCGCTGATGGTTCTTGCAAAAGGGAAGGGTTCAGTGGCAGTAGATACCCGCTTCCTTTTTGGGGTCAACTCTTGACACTTGACAAAATTTACAAATCATTAACCCATTACAGTTTGTCATTGCGAATCAAGTGAAGCAATCTGATGTTCTTTGTCGTTGCGAGGCAGTTTTTGCCGTGACAGTTTTATACTCGCAATACAAACAAAGGCGTTGGTTCGGGGGAAAGGAGATTTACCAAAATGAAAGGGAAAAAGTATAGAGTAGGTGTTGTAGGGTTTGGAGGAATTGCAAAAGCATGCCACATACCTGGATGGAAAAAACTGGATGATGCTGAGATACTGGCTGCGGCTGACTCTTTTGAAGGGTCGAGAAAATCGGCAAAAGAGGAGTACGGGATACCCAATGTCTTTGACAATTATAAGAAACTGCTTGAGATGGACGAGATAGACATCATTGATATCTGCACACCAAATAGACTGCATTTTCCAGTTGCGGTTGACGCCCTGAAGGCAGGAAAGCACGTGATATGTGAAAAGCCTCTTGCTGTGAGTGTCAAAGAGGTTGAGGGGATGCTCAAGGAAGCCAGAAAAGCAGGGAAAAAACTGATGGCAGCCCAGCATCAGCGTTTCAGAAAGGATAGTGCGGCCGTGAAAAGTATGATAGATGAGGGGGTTTTCGGAGAAATCTATCATGCTGTAGCAAACGCAATGAGAAGAAGGGGAATTCCCTGCAGGGATACATTCATTAAAAAGGCATTATCCGGAGGCGGTCCTATGTTTGACATAGGTGTCCACATACTTGACCTCACCTACTGGTTTATGGGATGCCCGAAGGTCCATTCGGTCAAGGGCGAAACGTACACAAAACTGGCAAAAAGAAATGACATCAGGGGCGGATGGGGCGAATGGGACAGGAAGGCATACGACGTGGAAGATTTTGCAGTGGGTTTTGTAAGGTTCGTAGATGGAAGGACCGTATCACTATCTACCAGTTTCCTTGCAAACATGGAAAAGATGGAGGACTTTTCCACGACACTCTTCGGTACCGAGGCGGGTATGAGATGGCCAGATGGTAAAATCCACACTGAAAAAAACGGGGTCCTGCAGGACATAGAGGCAAGGTTTGATTCACTGCCCAACGTTACTCCCCACCATGAAGAGATACGGGCTTTTTTTGAGTGCGTTAAAAAAGATAAAGAGGTGCCTGTAAGACCTGAAGAATCTCTTGAGGTTATAAAGATGCTTGAGGGGATTTACAGAAGTGCTGATACAGGTAAAGAGATTGTCTTTTAAGCAGGGGGAAATATACGTATTAGGGATTTTTTGAATTTTTGTGATACAACACCTGTCAGTTTCTCCTCAGAAGAAAAGGAGAATGATGGGGGATTTACCTAAGGAAAAGGGAGGGAACGAATAATGCAAAGAGTATTTTTAAAAGTAGTAAAGGGTCTGGCATTTGTGGGGATATTATCTCTTTTTGTTGCGGAAAATTTCGCAATAGACAGCAGTGCAGATGAAATAAAGATTGTTTCAATGGATACCCAGAGGGTTTTTGGAGAGCATCCGGCTTTCAGAGATGCTATGGGTAAATTTCAGAAACAGATGCAGGAGATGCAAAAAAAGGTAGATGAAGCAGACGAAGAATCCAAGGGCACAGCCCAGCAGATGATGCAGATGCAGATGCAGCAGTTGGGCATGCAGTTGCAGGAAGAGGCATTCAGTAAGATGAAGGTTGACGTTCAGAAAATAGCGAAGGAAAAGGGTTATGACTATGTCATTGATAGCAACATGCTTATTGTCGGGGGACAGGATATAACCGAAGAGGTTATTGCATCTTTTCCGAAGCCTGCACCAGAGAAAGAAGAGGCACCTGCTGTCAAAGAGGATGTTAAAGATAATAAAGAGAAGAAAGGCGAGGTTCCTGCTGAAGAGAAAAAGTAATACATCTTCACCCCTCTTTATTGATGAGCGGGCATAGTCCTGTGGCTATATCAAGTGCCTTCTTTGCATATATCTCGGTGGTGTCAAAGACCTTTACTGCGGTATCTGGCTGCCTTATCAGGAAAGGTAGTTCAGTACATCCGAGGATGATTCCTTCTGCCCCCTTTTTGACGAGGCCGTTGATTATCTTTAAGACCTTGACGCGTGACCTGTCTTTCACCACATTCTTCACCAGTTCCTCATAGATAATTTTGTTTACTAACTTCATATCTTCTCTGTCAGGGATGATGGTTTCAATTCCCATACGGGCAAGCCCTTTTTTATAAAATCCCTTGCTCATCGTGAAAACCGTTCCGAGCAGACCCACCCTTTTCATCCCTGTTTTCTTAATCTCCTCACCTGTGGCGTCAGTAATGCTTATCCATGGTATGGGTATGTCATCCTTCACTTTATCATAGACTATGTGTACAGAGTTACAGGCGGCGACTACAAAATCCGCTCCGGCACCGTGTAGTTTACCTATGGATTTTTTAACCTCATCAGGGATTTCATAGCCTGCATTGATAAACTTCTGAAAGTTCAAACTGTATATGATTATTTCAGGATAGGCGAAGTCCTTATAGATTTCATTGTATTTATGAATAATGTAAAGGTAGTAGGAAACCGTTGATTCAGGTCCCAGCCCGCCGAGTATCCCTATCTTTTTCATCTGACGTTTTTTGTCATTGCGAGGAATGGTTTGTATGACGAAGCAATCTCAATTAGATTGCTTCTCGTTTGCTCGCAATGGCAGACATTGAAAGGGTCTTGATTTTTTCTTCTCATTCACTCCAGTCCATAATAACCTTGCCGCAGTTTCCTGAGAGCATTATACCGAACGCTTCTTCATATTCAGTATAGTGAAATCTGTGTGTTATTACAGGTTTTATGTTCAGACCTGACTGAAGCATTGACTCCATCATATACCAGGTCTCATACATCTCCCTTCCGTAGATTCCCTTTATGGTAAGCATATTAAAGATTACCTTGTGCCAGTCAATCTCAAATTTACCGGGGGGGATTCCGAGAAGTGCAATCTTCCCGCCGTGGCACATATTGTCAATCATATCCCTTAATGCCTCTGGACTTCCGGACATCTCCAGCCCAACGTCGAAACCTTCCTTCATACCCAGTTCTTTCTGTATATCTTTAAGCGTCTTTCTTCCCTTAACGTTAAGTACCGCTGTTGCCCCCATCTTTTCAGCAAGTTTCAGGCGGTAGGAGTTTGTATCTGTAACTACCACATACCGCGCACCGGCGTGTCTGACCACAGCGGTTGCCATCAGTCCTATGGGCCCTGCACCAGTGATAAGAACATCCTCCCCCAGCGTCTTAAAAGAAAGGGATGAGTGTACCGCATTCCCAAAGGGGTCAAATATGGAGATAATCTCCATAGGCAGTCTGGGGTCTGCATGCCAGACATTTGTGATGGGGATACTGAGATACTCGGCAAAACAGCCCGGCCGGTTCACACCCACACCTTTGGTGTCCTTACAGAGATGTCTGCGTCCTGCAAGACAGTTGCGGCATCTGCCGCAGACAATGTGCCCCTCCCCGGATACCATCTCTCCTATCCTGAGGTCGTGGACGTTGTTCCCCATATCTGCTACCGTGCCTGCAAACTCATGTCCTATTATCATTGGTACAGGTATGGTCTTCTGTGCCCATTCGTCCCAGTTATATATGTGTACGTCGGTACCGCATATAGATGTTTTGCGAATCTTTATCAGGACGTCGTTAATCCCTGTTTCAGGTATCGGTACATCCTCCATAGAGACGCCTTTCCCTCTTTCTTTTTTGACAATTGCCTTCATTGTTTTCTTCATCTGGATTCTTCCTTTACCTCCAACTGACACTCTCTGTCATTGCGAGGCGTATTTTGCCGTGGCAATCTCAACCTTTATAGAGATTGCGGAGCCTGTTCCGAGCTTGTCATTGAGATTGCTTCGTCATTTGAAGCATTCCTCGCAATGACAAGCGAAGGAATCAGTTCCCTCACATCCGTTCGGGACAAGCCTCGCAATGACAAGCGAAGGAATCAGTTCCCTCACATCCGTTCGGGACAAGCCTCGCAATGACAACCAGTGAGGGTTTATGATTTTATTTTCTTATATTCGGCCAGGGTACTCAGAACGTACCCGATATCATATTTTGTGTGACTGCAGGAGACCTGGAACCTGATGCACTCATCCCCCTTCGGTACCACAGGATATTTTAGCCCTGTTGCCAGGATTCCTTTACTCCGGAGATAATCCGTAAGTTTTATTGTTTTCCCTGTGTCCCTGAGCATAAGCGGCACTATAGGATGTTTACCGTCTATTATTTCGTACCCGAGGCTGACCAGCCCCTTCTTGAAAGATTGTGTCAGTTCACTGAGGTAAGAGAGCATCTTCTTTCCACGGGGACTGTCAAGGATTTTAAGAGATTTGATTGCGGCACCTGCCTCTGACGGGGTTATGGGATTGGAATATATATAAAGAGGCGCTGTCTCCCGCAGGTACTCTATAACCTTTGAGTCGGAGACTGCATATCCCCCGTTAACACCGAGTGCCTTTCCCAGTGTTGATATTATTATGTCCACGCCATACTCTTCTGTGACCTCACAGGTACCCCTTCCTGTCTTACCGTATGCACCCACCCCGTGCGAATCATCTATGATTGTTATTATACCTTCTTCAAAACCCTTATCATATTTTTTTGCAATAGAAACCATTTTTTTTAGGTCAGGGTAATCGCCGCGCATACTGAACACACCATCTGAGATGATGACCGCACGTCTGCAGATTCCTGTCAACTCTTTTATCTGTTTTTCAAGTTCATCCATATTCAGGTGGGCGTATATCCTTTTTTCCTTAGGCCTGGACAGTTTTATGGCATTGATGATTGAGTTGTGGTTCAGGGCATCACTCAATACAGCGGTCTCTTCAGAGATAAGTGGAGATATAATCCCGCAGGCGGTTGCATATGCCGAACTGAAAAGCATTGCGGATTCTTTTTTGTGAAATTCCGCCAGTCTTTTCTCCAGTTCCGCATGCGGCTTGAACGTCCCGTTGATAAAACGCACCGCACCCGGCCCCACTCCGAACCTTTCCGCATTTTCCTCTTCTACTCTTATGACCTCCTTGTTCAGAGAGAGACCGAGATATGAGTTAGAGTTCATCTTTATATATTCCCTCTTGTCGCCTTTAAGTATGTAGCGTGGACCCCATTGCCCTGAAGCGGGTTTTATACGGACTATCACCGTCTCCTTCCCCTTGAGGATTCCCTTTGCCTCAATCTCCACCATCTTTTTGGTTATCCACCCTTTCATTCTCTTCAGAGGCATCTTTTACCCTCCTAAAATCTCACTTCCGGTACAACGCGGCTTTCCTCTGATGCCTGAAAATAGTCCTTTTCCGCATCAAAGTTAAAGAGTCTTACAAAGAGTATCGTAGGGAATGTCTTGGCTATACTGTTATATCCCTTAACAGACTCATTATACCGTTTCCTCTCAACAGAAATCCTGTTTTCCGTACCTGCAAGTTCATCCTGCAGAGAGAGAAAGTTTTCACTCGCTTTCAGTTCCGGATAATTTTCCACAACGAGAAGAAGTTTGCTTAAGACGCTGGATATTTCATTTGCCGCCGCCTCTTTCTCCTGAAGCGTCTTTGCTCCTGCCCACCTGCTTCGTGCCTCTGTAACCTCAATAAAGAGTTCCTTCTCATGTTTTGCGTAACCCTTCACTGTTTCCACAAGGTTGGGTATGAGGTCACTGCGTCTCTGCAGAACGTTATCCACCTGGGACCATGACTCTTTTACCTCCTGTTCAAGTACCACCAGACGGTTATACTGGGACCTTAATACCTGATATACTGTAAGTATCAGAACAACTATTACTGCCGGTACTATATACCACTTTCTCATTTTTCCCCCTTACGGAGGTCCGACCTCCGTATTGTTACCAGCCGCCGCTTGCTCCACCTCCACCGCTGCTGCCTCCGCCAAACCCTCCACCACTGAAACCTCCACCGCCTGATGACCTCGTGTGTGATACCGCCCTGTTAATGTAAACGGGTATATGTTTTTTCCAGTCTTTTTTGTATCTTCTTTTCATCCTCCACGCTATAATAGTATATATCACAGGTGCCAGCAGCCCCATAAAGAATACGAGAAAGAAAGGCACAAGCATCATAAGTCCCATTGCCGCGGACGGCCCGTATCTTCCTGAAATGAGTGCTATTACACCCAGCGGTACCACCAGCGCGAGATATATGATAATACCAGGTTTTCTGAAGATTGAAAAGGCAAAAAAGAGCAAGAACCCATGCCACAAAATCAGAAATGATATGAACTTCCCTCTATCGGGAAGTGCCGCTGCAGCAGCCGGCGGTTCTTCTCCTTTAATGCACTGTGCTATTGTCGTTATCGCATCATATATCCCCTTATAGTAGTTATTCTCCCTGAACCGGGGAGCCATTATGTTCCTTATTATTCTTCCGCAGAGAGCATCCGGCAGTACCGGTTCAATGCCGTAGCCTGTCTCTATCCTTATCTTCCTGTCATTCAGGCTGACCAGTATCAGAACACCATTATCCTTACCTTTTTTCCCGACACCCCATTTATTAAAAATTTCGTTGGCATATCCTTCTATATCTCTGCTCTCAAGACTCTGTATGATAGCAACCCCTATCTCAGCGGAGGTTTCTTTTTCAATGGAAGCAACAAGAGATTCCAGAGAGACTCTCTCCTGTTCATTAAGAGTATTTGTATAGTCATTGATGAATCCTTCAGGTTTCAGTTCTGTAACCTGTGAAAACAAAGGAGAGCAGAGAGAAAAAATTAGAGTTAAAAAAATACCTGAAAGGACTCTTCGCATACGGTAATTATACCAGATTTTAACATCTCTTTCCAAAATGTTACAATGACCTGTAGACCATTCAGGATTGATATATAACGACTATTTTAACAGATGGTTAGAGGGAGGTTATTATGCAGTACAGAGAGATTGGGCAGTCGGGGATAAAGGCATCTGTTGTAGGGCTCGGCACATGGGCCATAGGTGGATGGATGTGGGGTGGTACAGAAGAGAGAGAGGCAATAGGGGCGATAAGGACAGCGGTTGATTCCGGTATTAACCTTGTTGATACTGCGCCTGTTTACGGATTCGGGCTTTCTGAGGAACTCGTGGGGAAGGCGATAAAAGGGATAAGAGACAGGGTAATACTTGCCACAAAGTGCGGACTGGTATGGGACAAAAGGGAAGGGGAGTTTAATTTCAGGTCAGATGAGAAGACGATACGTAAGGATACAGGAGATATAGAGGTGTACAGGTATCTTGCACCTGCCTCAATAAGAAAGGAGATAGAGTTGAGTTTGAAGCGCCTCGGGACAGACTATATAGACCTGTATCAGACACACTGGCAGGATGCGACCACGCCAGTTGAAGATACGATGAACGAACTCCTCAGATTAAAACAACAGGGTAAGATTAGAGCGATAGGTGTGAGTAATGCAACCACTGAACACCTTGATAGGTACAGAGAGACCGGGCAGGTTGATTCAGACCAGGAAAGTTACAGCATGCTGGATAGAAAACATGAAAAAGGACTTCTGCCTTACTGTGAAAGAAACAACATTGCTTTTCTTGCATATTCTTCAATGGCAAGAGGGCTGCTTACAGGGAAGGTCTCTCCCGAAAGGGTATTTGAGGATGGGGACCAGAGGAAGGACAACCCGAGATTCAGCCGTGAAAACAGGATAAAGGTTTTGAAGATGCTTGATGAGTTTAAGGTATTTACAGAGAAATACAAAATATCTGTTGTTCAACTGGTGATTGCCTGGACATTTCAGCAGTCAGGCTGTACCCATGCACTTGCGGGGGCACGGAACTCTAAACAGGCGGTTGAGAATGCAGGGGCGGGTGATATAACTTTGAGTAAAGAAGACCTGTCAGATATGAATAAGATTATTGAGAGGTATGAGGGCGTTTAAAATCGGATATTATTTTTATAAACCTCCTGCATTCTTCAGTCACATCATCCTTTGTTATAACTGCTGATATTGCCGCAACAGAATCGGCTCCTGCCTGTATAACTGAAGCGACATTGTCAAGGTTTATACCGCCGATGGCAACAACAGGAATCTTGACGTATTTCTTGATATCCTGAATCAGGTGCAGGCCGGTCCCTTTACCTGCATCCACCTTGGTTTTTGTGGCGAAGATAGAAGATGCACCCAGGTAGTTTGCACCCAGTCTTTCAGATTCAACAGATTCTTTTACACTGTGAACGGTGATACCTATTATTTTGTCCTTGCCGAGCAGTTCTCTCGCCTTATCGTAAGGCATATCATCCTGCCCCAGATGCACCCCGTCTGCATCAACGGCGAGTGCTATGTCAACCCTGTCGTTTACCAGAAAGGTCGCCCTGCCTTCACAGAGTCTTTTTATAGCGTATGCCTCCTCAATCGTATCTTTTGTGGACCTGTTCTTTTCACGATACTGAATAATCCTTACACCTGCTTTTAATGCAGAGAATACATCGTCAATAATACTTTTTTTTGTCAGGATTGAATCTGTAACAAAATAAAAATCAATATCCTCCAGATTTATCATAACCTTTCCATCCGTTCCATTTTGTTGATATCCTGTTCACCCATATTGAAAAGAGCATCATAGAGGTTCACTTTGAAGGTTCCCGGACCTGCTGATTGTTGAGCGGCGAGTTCGCCTGCGATGCCGAAGACAGCCAGTGCGGCAGATGCAGCCTTTGCGTAGTCTCTTTCCACAGCGGCAAACGCTCCTATGACAGAGGTTGCCATACATCCTGTTCCTACAATGTTTCCCATCATAGAGTGCCCGTTGTTGCAGACGTAAAGAGATGTCCCATCAGTTATGATGTCCTGTTTTCCTGTTATGACGACGGTTGCCTCTCTTTTTCGGGCAAGCGTTGTAGCAATTTCTATCAGGTTACCCACAACCTTTCCTGCCTCAACCCCCTTTGTGTAGACGTCCATTCCTGCAACCTTTGCTATCTCCGAAGAATTACCTTTTATAATGTCAATCTGCAGTTCTTTAAGGAGTTCTGTTGTTTTATCATCCCTGAATTTTGTTGCACCGGCACCGACCGCATCAAGCACAACAGGTATCTTCTTTGCATTGGCCGCCTCTCCTGCTATCTTCATTGCTTCAACCACATCTGCAGTCAACGTCCCTATGTTAAGTACCAGAGCAGATGCAAGGACAGCCATATCCGCAACCTCCTCTTCTGCGTGTGCCATAACAGGCAGTGCTCCCACCGCCCTTACTACGTTTGCACAGTCATAGATGGTGACCCAGTTGGTAATGTGATGCACCAGAGGTTTCTGTTCCCTTACTTTTTGCAGTATTTCAAACGTCTCTCCCATAAGATTTCCTCCTGATTTATTGCACCATAAGATTTTCCTTCAGAAAATCTATTGCCCTCTGCATCATATTTTCCGTTATGGCGTGTCCGGCTGACGGTTCTCTGCATACGTAAACCGACCGTGGAAGTTTTTCTTCCCTGCACCGTTTGTTAATTGCCTGTACGAAAGCACGAAGCATTGGCTCGGGAGTCCCTTCGTCTTTCCCCCCTGCACAAAAAAGGAATTTTCTCGGAGCGGCAAGGGCTACTACCTGGTCCCAGTCAATACCCATCTTAATCATCCCCGGGACAAAGTGATAAAGACAGTGTGCCAAACGATACTGATAGAACTGGTGTCTCAGTGTTGCAAAACTTGCAAAACACACTGCTGCCTTAACCTTATTGTTGATTGACGTTAAGATATAGTTTTGAGTGCTTCCTCCTGAATGGCCGACAGAGCCGATTATTTTTGCTCCCAGTAGTTCCAGCACCTCTATTGCCCGAAAGTTGTCCCAGAGCGACTTACGGCAGAAACTTTCTCCCCGTGCAGTCATCTCCATATGTTTGTTAATTTCGTCAAAAAATTCGGTACTGTATCCCCATGAGGTTCTACGTTCACCGAAACAGAGTGCATCCGGAGTTAATACCCTGAATCCTTCCAGAGCCAGACGGTAGGTATACTGTTTAGGGTCTTTTGGGTCAGGTTTGCAGTGCATCTCCTTGCCCTGGGCAAAACATATACCTCCACCATGGGCATGGATTGCAAGAATCCCAGGTGCATTCTGCGGAATGTCTTTTCTAAAAACATGAAGAGCAGGTACTTTCTCGCCGGGTTCAACAAAATATTCCACGCGCTGTTTAATAACATTTCCCGGAAGTTTTATTTCTCCCTTGACCTTCAGTTTCAGTGGAGTAGACGGAGGTTCAAATCTCCCCAGCAGTTTTGAAAACCTTCGTTTTACCTCTTTCCACGGCATCTGTTCCGGATAGTTTTTTGGTTTCCCGATGAATCCTGATGGGATAGGACCGGCTTTCTTATTCATAAGTTTCCCCTTTAGAGTTTGAAGAGGCCTTTGAAACCGAGGAAGGCAAGGCTCATAAGGCCTGCAGATACCAGTGCTATAGGTATCCCCTTGAAACTTGCAGGTATGGGGGATGTATCAATGCGTTCCCGCATAGATGCAAAAACAATTATAACTAAACAATAGCCTGTGGAAATCCCCAGTGTAAAAACGAGATTCTGTATGAAGGAAAATTTGTAGTCAATTCCCAGAAATGCCGCAGCCAGTATTGCACAGTTGGTTGTTATCAGCGGTAGGTAAATACCGAATGCCTTATAGAGCACAGGTAGTTTTTTTCTTATGATTATCTCCTCAAACTGGACAAAAGATGCTATTGTGAGTATGAAGGTTGCCGTTCTCAGGTATTCCAGCTCGAAGGGGAGAAGGAGATAGGTATATACTGCCCAACTGATACTGCATGCCATAACCGTAACAAATACTACTGCCATCCCCATACCAATGGAGGATTTCAGATTATTTGAGATACCGAAAAAGGAACAGAGACCGAGAAACCTTATCAAAAGGATGTTGTTGATAAGAAAAGCAGAAAGGAAAATAAGTCCCAGATTAGTTCCGTTTAACATTTTTTCTGAAGCCTCCTTTCAATACCGTTCTTCAGTGCTATCAGAAACCCCATAACAAGGAATGCTCCCGGGGGCATAATCATTATGATGAATGGTGTGTAGTTTTCACCCAGTATGTTTATTCCCATAAAAGTGCCCTGTCCGAGTATCTCCCTTATGACTGATATAAAAAATATTGCGATGGTAAAGCCCAGACCCATCCCCAGACCGTCAAGCGCAGAGTTAAAGATGTTGTTTTTGGAGGCAAAGGCTTCGGCTCTCCCCAGTATGATACAGTTTACCACCATAAGGGGCAGGTAAACCCCGAGGTTCTTGTGCAGTTGCGGGGAAAATGCTGCCAGAGAATAGTCAACAACGGTAACAAATGTGGCTATTATAACGATGAAAACAGGGATTCTTACGTGCGAGGGAACCAGTCTTCGGATTATTGATATGGTTATGTTTGCACCAGTCAGTACGAAGATAACCGCAACCCCCATACCGAGGGCATCCTTCACAGCAGATGAAACGGCAAGCAGGGGACACAGGCCGAGCATAAGATAGAGTACTGGGTTCATCTTCCATAATCCCGACCTGAAACTCTGGAAATCAACAATCTTATTCAATTTCCCTCCTTCACTTTATCTGAAGGTAATATAAGTTTTTCATAAATCTCACGTATACCGTCAGAGACTGCCTTTGAAGATATTGTAGCTCCTGTAACTGCATCAATTGTACCCTCTTTACTATACTTTTTCAGGTAGAGTTGGCTTCCTGTTTTTCCTGTGAACTGGTTAAGAAATGACTTATCTTTAATCTTTGCTCCCAGTCCGGGTGTTTCATTGTGTTCCAGTATACGCACACCCTTGACCTGCATATTGTTGTCTATCCCTACCTTTATTACAACAGGCCCGCCGTAACCTGACCGGGTGATTTCAAATATTGTACCGAGTTGATTTTTTTCTGCATCAAAGACCTCTGTATAAGAAAGACCCTGTTCTTTAGTCTCAACGAAACTTGCACCATCAGGAAATATCTCCTTGTTAAGATGCTCTGCTTCAAT
>CAYOYL010000159.1:0-2691 GCA_964408175.1 uncultured bacterium | reverse complement strand
GAGCGATACGAGAAGAGAACAGAGCAGCGCAAAACTTACTATCAAAGCAAGTTGTTTGAACATTATACCCGCCATACCCCTCATAAAGATAAGCGGTAGGAATACAACGACCGTTGTCAGTGTACTGGCAACGACTGCACCCGTAACCTCCTGGGTACCTTCCACAGCAGCCTCTTCAGCGCTCAGTCCTCCTTCCTTCAAACGGTAAATGTTCTCCAGCACCACAATGGAATTGTCCACCAGCATACCTATCCCCAGTGCAAGTCCTCCGAGAGTCATAATATTCAGGGTAAACCCCGAGAAATACATAAGAATGAAAGCGGCAACGATTGAAATAGGTATGGCAACAGAGATGATGGATGTACTGGCAATACTTCGCAGAAAAAAGAGCAATATCAGGATGGCAAATAATCCACCGTAAAGAGCAGAAGAACCCACAGAGGATATAGAACGCTCAATGTAGTCGGCAGAATTTATAATGGGAACAAGTTTTATCTGTTTGATATCCCTGTTAATTTTTTCAACCTCCTGTAACACTCCCCGCGCTATCTCAACGGTATTTTTTCCTGACTGCTTTGTGACTGACAGTTGGACGCCAGAACGCCCATTGACCTTCACGATACGGGTAACCTTCTGGGAGGTATCTTCAACGGAGGCTATATCCCTCAGTCTGACAGGCACGCCATCAAATGTGGCAACTACTGTGTTGCGAATCTGCTCAAGGTCTGTATACTCACCGGGGGTGCGGATGGTGGTATCGTATATACCGCGCTCCACGGTCCCAACAGGTTGGGTGACATTACTCGCCCTGATGGAAGAGAGGATGCGATTTAAAGGGATTCTGAGTGCCTTGACCCTGTCTATATCAAGACTGACGCGGATTTCCCTTTCAAGACCACCCCTTACATCCAGAGATGCCACCCCGGGCACGCGTTCAATCCTGTACATTACCTGTTCATCTATGACTCTGCGCATCTGGATGGGGTCAAGGTTACTGGAAGCGCCGAGGATAAGGATAGGCATACTGGAAGGGTCAAACTTAAACAGGGTGGGACGGTCCGCATCCTCTGGCAGTTGCCTGATTACCCGGTCAAGACGGTCACGCACATCATTCGCCGCAGTGTCCAGGTCTGTTCCCCATGCAAAAAAGACTGTTACACGGCTGCTTCCTTCAGATGACGTGGAAGATACCTCCTCAACTCCCGGAACCGCAGTCATCGCCTCCTCTATGGGACGGGTAACCAGTTCCTCCACCTCCTGGGGACTGGCATTTTCATAATTTGCCGATACGTTGATAGCAGGATACGTGATATCCGGCATCATATCTATGGGGAGACGACGCAGAGATACAACTCCTATGATAATAACAATGAGCACCACCATCATAGTCAGTTTAGGATGCTGAACCGAGAACTGTGATATCTTCATATATTATCTCCCCTCTACTTACCCCTCACCTCACTTCTCTCCCCAGTCCTCTTCATTCCTTCGCCCCTCGGGGAGAAGGTCAGGATGAGGGGGAGAGGGAAAAAAGGAGGAAATTATTTTGAATCCTTCCCTGTAAGATTTTTATCCTCGGAAACCTTTGACTTTTTATTCTTTTCTTCCGGCAAAACAACAGTTGTCCCGTCATCAACAAGGTGCTGACCGAGGGTCACAACATAACCTTCAAGTGGCGGGCTGACAACCTCCACCATCTCCGTAGTGACAATCCCTGTTTCCACAGGAATAAAATGCACCTTCATCTCCTCTTGCGCAAGTAGAAAAACCCCCTCTTTACCCTCACGTTTCGTCAGAGAAGAATAAGGCACAATGGTTACTCCGTCATGACGCGCCAGTTCAACCTCAGCCCTGACAAACATACCCGGCTTGAGCATATGACTGGTGTTAGAAACTACAACCTCTACGCTCGCAGTACGTGACGTCTCCTTTAACTCTGGCGACATACGAACAATCTTACCGGTGAATTTCCTGTCTGTATAGGCATCTGTACTCAAAACAACTGACTGCCCGATATGCACCCTTGAATAGTCCTCCTCTGTTATATCTATAACTGCCTTGAGGTAATCTATGTCAAGAACCGATATAATCGGGTCATTGGCACGCAGCATGGTTCCTTCATCCACGTATCGTTCCCCAACCACCCGTCTGTCATCTCCGCCTTCCCATGACGCTTTTATCCGGGTGTATGACAACCGAACCTCCGCCGCCTTCAGGGCAGCCTCTGCCTGTTCCACCTGCGCCAGAGATACTCTGTATCTCGCTTCACTGGTCTTATAGTTAGATTCAGCCTTATCAAGTTCTGAAACCGAGGCAATCTTTTTTTCACGAAGGACCTTTATTCTCTCAAACTCTTTTTGGGTAACCTCCAGAGAACTTTTGCTTTCAGTCAGGTTTGCCTCAGACACATCCATAGCCGCACGTGCCTGCTCAACAGACTGTACGTACTCCTGACTGTCAAGAACCGCAACCATCTGGCCATTTTTAACACCATCTCCCATATCAACGGATATCTTTTCCAGACGTCCCGCCACCTTTGGAGCAACGACAAAACTGGAACGCGGCAAAAGAGAACCTGCAAACTGTTTTACATCCCGTATGCTGCCTTTCTGAACTGGAAACACCTCCACTGCAACTACTGCCTGCATAGGTTTCCCGCCACCGGGGCCACCCGCCGTTCTGGTGACACTG
>CAYOYL010000158.1:0-6072 GCA_964408175.1 uncultured bacterium | reverse complement strand
CAGGCTGAAGAGTCCCTGAAAAATCTCTCCCAGTTGGCGGAACTTGATGTGAGACTTGCCTACATAGAGGTGGACCGTGTCTCTCAGCAGATAGAGGCAACGGCTGTTACGAGAAAACTTCAGGAGGAGAAATTGCGCGCGGAGACAGAAAAATTTCGTGTCGGCAGGTCTACAGCACTGCTTGTTGCTCAAGCACAGAGGGACCTTCTTAATGCCCAGATATCCGAGGTAGAGGCGGTGGTCAACTATCTGAACTCTCTGGTTGACCTCTTCTATCTTGAGGGTTCACTTCTTGAAAGACGTGGTATATCCACCGCATCTTTTCAGTAATCCATATATAGTGTGTTACTATATCTACCGTTATGAAAGAGAAAAATAATCTTACGCGGGGACCTGTTCTTCAGTCTTTGATAACCATGTCCCTGCCTATAATGGCGGCCAATTTTCTGCATCTGGCATACCAGTTAACAGATACCTTCTGGGTAGGCAGGCTGGGCAGTGCCGCCATAGCCTCCATCTCCATAAGTTTCCCCGTCATTTTCCTTATTGTTTCTCTGGGCGGGGGTATGTCTATGGCGGGCACCATACTGGTTGCACAGTATAAGGGAAAGAATGACAAGAAGGCGGTAGACTACGTAACAGCCCAGACTATTTCCACTGTCTTTATACTTTCGGCAGTTCTTGCCTGCGTGGGATTTTTCTTTTCTCCACACCTCATCAAACTGATGGGTGCGGAAAAAGAGGTCTTTACGGCTGCGGTCTCCTATATGAAGATATCTTTTATAGGGATAATTTTTATGTTTAACTTTATGGTTTTTCAGTCTCTGATGAGAGGGGTGGGAGACGTAAAAACACCTATGTACATCATACTGGGAACGGTTTTGCTGAACCTTATCATTGACCCGATGTTTATATTCGGATACGGCTTTGTCCCGCCTCTCGGCGTTGCCGGTGCTGCGGTTGCCACCATTACCACTCAGGGCATATCGTCTGTCATTGGTATGTACCTGCTTTTAAGTGGGAAGTATCAGATACACCTCCACTTAAGAGATATGAAGCCGGACATTCCCTTGATTAAAAAGATGTTTGCTCTCGGTATGCCTGCATCAATAGAGCACTCAACTGTGGCTCTCGGTATGAACCTTTTGATATTTCTTGTTACCCGGTTCGGCACCATTGCCCTTGCGGCATACGGTATAGGACACAGGATATCAAGCGTTGTTGTTATTCCTGCCATAGGATTCTCTATGGCCACCTCAGCCCTTGTGGGACAGAACATAGGAGCCGGCAAGATAAGAAGGGCAGAAAGAATAGTACGGGTGGCGACCTCCGTAGGGGGTGTTTGACTTAGGGTAGAAAAAGGCAGTATCATTTAAGAGTATTCCCATTGGGATAACCCAACAGGAGACAGGAGAAAAATGGGGAATGACAATTTTTTTATGAAAAAAAGGGTTTACTATCACGATACCGATGCCGGTGGTGTTGTATACCATGGACGGTACCTTGAGTTTCTTGAGGATGGGCGTACCGAGTTTCTACTGTCAAGAGGAATAGATACAGGAAAGTTGAGAGAAAAAGATATATTTTTTGTCGTCGTCCACATTGATATAGACTACAGGAAACCTGCAACCTACCTTGACGAGGTAATTATATCGGTTGCAGTGCAAAAGGTGACTGCCTCCTCCATACATTTCAGACAGGAAGTCTCAAAAGATGGCACTCTTCTTGTTGAGGCAGGGGTTGTTCTTGTCTGCGTCGGCAAGGAGTTTAGACCAAAACGTCTGCCACAGACAATAAAAGATGCATTGACCCGGAGATGTTGAATACACGTGACTTGACATGATATGGAGGTATGTGACGGTCAGCGTTAATGATTAGAGAGACCGACGAAAGGAGAAGTGTAAATGGGTAAATCCCCCTGTATCCCCCTTTGATAAAGGGGAAATTCAAGGGGGATTTAGGAGGTGGAAATGTCTACTCAACGGAAGATTCTGCCCAACATTGTTATTTTTAACCCTGACCAGTACAGGGGGGATGTGATAGGACATCTCGGCAATCATGCAGCGGTCACTCCCAACCTTGACAGTATTGTGAAAAAAGATGGGGTTTCCTTCAGTCATGCCTTTACCCAGAATCCGATATCAACTCCAAGCAGGTGTTCCTTTATGACCGGCTGGTATCCGCATGTGAGAGGACACAGGACACTATCTCATATGTTGAGAGATGATGAGCCTGTGCTTCTTAAAATTCTCAAGGATGCAGGCTATTTTGTATGGTGGGGCGGAAAAAATGACCTTGTTCCCGGGGAATACGGGTCTGAAAGATACTGCAGTTATAAGCACACTTCAGGCAAAGATGTAAAACCGATGTGGGCAGGCGATAGACAGAAAGAATGGAGGGGAGAGCCTGAGGGCGACAGGTATTATTCTTTTTATGTAGGACGACTGGATAAGAAGGATGAAGATGTCTATTACGACCAGGACTGGGACAATGTGTATGCGGCTGTTGATTTTATAAGGAACCGTCCTGTTAACAGACCTTTCTGCATATATCTTCCACTTACCTATCCCCATCCACCTTATGCAGTTGAGAGCCCTTGGTATGAAATTACGGATAGGAGAAAAATGCCACCAAGGATACCGGCGCCGGAAGATTTTGCTGACAAACCTTCCATACTGAAGGGTATATATGAAAATCAGAATCTGAAAGGATGGACGGAGGACAGGTGGAGTGAACTGAGAGCTACATATTACGGTATGTGCTCAAGGATAGACAGCCAGTTCGGAATTATACTTGACGCACTTAAAAAAGAAGGTATATATGACGATACAACCGTCTTCTTCTTTTCTGACCACGGGGATTTTACCGGTGACTACGGACTCGTTGAAAAGACTCAGAACACATTTGAGGACTGCCTTGTAAGGGTCCCTTTTATCGTGAAACCTCCCTCCTTGATAGATACAAAAGCAGGTATATCCGGGTCTCTTGTGGAACTGATTGATTTCCCGGCGACTGTCTTTGAACTTACAGGAATAAATCCTGACTATACGCACTTTGGCAGGTCACTGATACCAGTTATTGAAGGCAGGAGGAAGGTCCACAGGGAGTTTGTTTCTTCCGAGGGCGGAAGGATTCACGGAGAAACCCACTGTATGGAACTTGAAAGCGGCCAGGGTCCGGAGGGGCTTTACTGGCCGCGGCTCTCCCTGCAAACAAATGAGGGACCGGAACACTCAAAGGCCATTATGATAAGAACAATGAGGTATAAATATGTACGCAGGCTGTATGAGAAAGATGAACTGTATGATATGCATGAGGACCCCGCGGAACTTATAAACCTGATAGATGATAAAAAGTACCACCACATATTAACGGACCTAAAAGATAAACTTCTGGGTTTCTATCTTGAAACTTCGGATGTCGTGCCTCATAATGCAAATAAAAGGGAAATAATGTAATGCGTTTGCATTAAACTCTTCGTTACTTCAGTATAAGTTCTGCCAGACGGTCCATTTCTTTCAGGTCGCAGTAAGGTACCAGTGTATCCTTTCCATATCCTGACCCTATGCGTTCCTCCACGGGGGTCAGTGTTCCTGGGCTGACACGAACGGCATTTATGAAGATGGTTTCCCCGGGTTTTATCTGTCTTCCACCCGGACATAACTCGTTCAGAGGTATGGATATCAACATCTCCTGCGTTTTATTATCCGGATACCTGACGTTATATCTGATGTGGTGGTCTACAAAAGGAATATTCATCTGCCAGTTGACCTCCCCCTGTAGAAATGCAGCGATTCTCTGTGACTCTCCTGAATAGAAGATGAACTGGCGGAAAGGAATCTCCCTGCTGTTGGCAAAGAACATCTCAAGTGTGTCTAAGGAGTGACTATCTGCAAGTTTGCTGATGTCACCGCAGGGGTCTATAAACCTTGCGTAGAGATACTCTTCGTCGTGAGCGAGATAGAGAGATAGGTCTCTGTGGGAAGGCTGGCTTGAATTTATACGGTTCCATGACTTTACTGTTTTAGGGATACCCACCCAGTTCACCCTGTTAGGGTCACCACTGGCCCGTGGTATCCGTGGTACAACTACTGTTGGAATGGGGTGGTTCATCCGGGTGTTGAATGTGTCCGCCCCTGTCTTCATGTAACTCCAGATAGATTTTTCAAAGAGGGTCAGGTTGTTGTGTTCAGCATCGGTTACGGCCAGTTTTCTGGCTTCGTCAAGCAGTTTCTGCCATCTTGCCATCCGTTCAGGAGTGCCTAAGTATCGCCAGCTCAGTTCCTGATTACCGACCCGTTTTTTCCCTGATGGGCGGTCTGCGGGGTTACTCCATGCATTTTCCATCTCAATATACATGGTTTTCATCGGTACCCCCGCCGCACCATAGAGACCTGTGAAGTACTCGTCAAGCAGTATGTTCACGTCCTGATTCAGATTGTACATCAACCTAAAACCGATGTAGTTCTCAACATCCTGTCCCCATCCACAGTGGACAATGCCTCTGAACCCCATCAGGTGAATATATCTCAGGCGTCTTGCAAAATTGTGGGCAAAAAATCCGGGGAAACCGTTACTGCCGCTGTTACTATAACTTTCCCTCGGAAAGGTGTTGTAGAACCACAGGGATAGGTCGCGGCCGCTGGTTTTAGATTCTGTTACCCATTCCTCCATCAGTTCCAGTTCCCGTATATCACTTCCATAGTATGCACGGCTGCCCGTATAGCAAAACTGCACATGTATTGTTGGCTCAAGTTTAACCTTATCCGGCAGTGCAGCATGTGTCATATAGGCAAGTGTCAGGATGGGCTTTCCTGGGTGTGTCTTTTTCAACTCTTTTGCTACCGCATTGACAAACTGGAAGTGATAGTTTGAATGTAATCCTGTGCTAAAACCTGTTTCTTTCTGGTCAGGGTCCAGCCATTTCTGGCAGTCATCGCACTTACAGAATTGTGAATTGTCCATAGGTTCTATTACGAAGGGGTTTGGCAGTGACCAGTGGTAGCCGGCAAGGTTCCGTTTGTCTTTTTTCCCATCATAGTAGTCGCGTGCGTCCTGTGCGACCTGTTTCACAAGAGAAGGTGATGTGTAGCATAACTGCGGTGGAACACTGTGTTTGGGGTAACCCCTGGCAAAGAATTCCGGATGGGCACCCTCAAAAATCTTCTCTTTTGACTCTAATATTTTCTTGCGCTCACCTTCATCCCTGGCCTTTTCAAGACGGTCCTCCCATGTCTTGCTGCAAAACCGCTGATAGTACCCGTAAAGAGAGTGGTTACCCATCATAGGTACACCGCCATTGTGCCAGCGCATACTGTACAGCAGCCACAGATTTCTTCTTATGCCACCATTGGTGCCTGTGTCAGGCCATGCCGTGTTATAATAGTCTTTCCATTCGGGCATGCCTGTTCTCCACATACAGATTTCGGGGTCGTATAAAACTCTACTGACACTTCGCATGTCAAGGGAAGCCCTGTGTCTGACCTCTCCAACCTTCACAGTCAGGGTTTTGTGACGGGGTATGACTGTACCTGTTGTTGTGGCTGTCAGCCAGCGAACTCCACATACCTGTTCCAGAAAGTCGTATACCGCATCCGCACTGCCGCGTTCATCATAAAGGTCAGGCAGATTTCCAAGTTTTTCCGGTTTCTCCGCATCGTATACAATCTCACGGTGGTCATCCCTGTCTTTGCCAACAAACACTATCCCGTCGGATACACTCATGTAAAGGTGTTCCTGCAGTCCAAAAGATTCCTGGGTCAGTCCGAGTTCCCGTGCCTTACGGGTATCTCCAAGGTAGAGACGGGTATCTTCCGGGATGGAGGTTTTTGTCTCACTTACAATATCCAGTTTTGCACCTGTCATCTGGCTGATATGCCATTGAAGTTCTTTCGCTCCAAGTTGCACAGAAACAACAGGATTATCTGGAACGACAATCACGGATACGGCATTTCCATCTTTAACCAGCATAAATTCTCTCTCCTCAGGGGTGGTACTGGCAGTGTTGCTGAAGGCTGTGAATACTGCCGCTGCAAAAAAGACAGTGAGGTAACATCTTATAAAATACCTTAA
>CAYOYL010000157.1:0-5349 GCA_964408175.1 uncultured bacterium | reverse complement strand
TCGTATATCTCGTCAGAGATGCACAGGACGTTATTTTTAATCAGGATTTCAGCAAGACTGTCCATCTCAATCTTATCATATACAACACCTGTGGGATTTGAGGGGCTGTTAAATATTATCGCCTTTGTCTTTTTGTTTATTATGCTCCTGAGGTGCTCCATATCCATCTTAAAGTTCTCATTCCACCTGCAGAATACAGGGACACCTCCGGCAATCCTGACCATCTCGGGAAAACTCACCCAGTAGGGAGCAGGAATTATCACCTCATCCCCGGGTTCAAGGACTGCAAGAAGGACGTTATAGATGGAGTGTTTCGCACCATTTGACACGACAACCTGTTCAGGAGAGTAGGCAAGTCCGTTTTCCTTTTCCAGTTTCTCGCATATCGCATCTCTCAGTTCAAGAATACCGCTTGCCTCAGTATACTTGGTAAATCCATCCCGTATAGACTTTATTGCAAACTCTTTTATGGGCTCAGGTGTATCAAAATCAGGTTCACCAACAGAAAGGTTTACAACATCCACGCCCCTCGCCTTCAACTCTTTTGCCTTTCTGTTTATCTCAAGAGTTGCAGAGGGTCTCAACTGCCTTGCCCTGTCAGATATCATAGTTTATCTCCATTTTTTGTCTTTTATTTTACCATAGGTTATCATATACGGCAATGAGAGGAATTTTCAAATGAAAAAAATCATAGCAGTCTCAGGCAGCAATGGAAATGATACGAACCTGAACAATAATATCCTGAAACTTGCCGAAGAGGTCGGCTTTCTCATAGCAAGGAAAGGCGGAATACTTGTCTGCGGTGGGCTCAGCGGAATTATGGAGGCATCTGCAAAAGGAGCGAAGAAAGGCGGCGGTATCACCGTCGGCATACTACCGTGGAAGAAAGAGACTGCAAACCCTTACATAGACATACCCATAGCCACAGGTCTGGGACTTTTCAGGAATAGCATTATCGTAAACTGTGCAGACAGTGTCATAAGCATCTGCGGCAGGTGGGGTACACTGAACGAAATCTCTATGGCAATATCTCTGGGCAAGAGAACTATAATCCTTGCACCTTCTGGAGGCGTGTCACACCTTCTATCCCAAAAGGAGGTCATCAGGTCCTTTAAAAAGAGGCCTCTCATCGCCGCCACGCCGGAAGAGGCAGTCTCCCTCGCCTTCTCTCCCTGAACCTCAGTAATAATCTGAATATTGTATATCTCACTTCAGAATATAAGGTTCATATCTCCCTACATCTTCCAATTTCTTTTCATTATAAGGTATATTCCAATCAGCAAAACCAGAAGATATATCATCTTACTTCTCCCGCTACAGATATTACAATTTTTTATATCTACAGGCAAATTTTCCACACACCTCTTGACAATTTTAAAAGATAGAGGTAATATAATGTCAATTATGACAATTATGTCAAAAACGTCAAAAGAGATAAAGCCTTATCTAAGTACTGGTGAGGTTGCCCGGATATGCCATATGTCAAGAGCAACTGTTTTTAACTGGGTAAAAGACGGAAAGTTGAAAGCCTCGCGCGTGCCGGGCGGCAGGTATAATATATTCCGTCGTGATTTTTTGAGTTTTATGAAAAAATCCAACCTGCTCGCTCTCGTTGAAGAAAATTCGTTATATCAGGAAACCAGAATACTAATAGTAGATGACCAGATAGATATAATAGAAACCATCAAAACTTTTTTAGAAAAAACCCGTCCCGACTTTCATGTAACAGGAACCACAAGTGGATTTGAAGCAGGACAACTTGTTTATTCTTTCAAACCAGATATTGTAATCCTTGACATTATTATGCCTAAGATTGACGGTTTTGCGGTCTGCAGGAAGATTAAATCTGACCCCCTTACCAGAGATATTAATGTAATAGCCGTTACAGGGTATCCTTCTGAAGAAAACATAGAGAGGATAAAAAAAGAAGGCGCTTCTTTCTGTCTGGAAAAACCACTGGATTTTAATGAACTTCTGGACAGTCTAAAGAAACTGATACAAACGCATTAGACTGCATTATAAAAATTATCATTGTGGGACTCCGCTCCCTTTGCAGTACCCCCCTTTTCTCTCCCCTGCGGGGAGAGGATTAAAGTGAGGGGAGAGAAATTTTTCACAACATTGAAAGAAAGGGTAAAAATGGATGCAAATGCTCCTCAAAAGAGACTATCTCAAATTAAAACAGGCGACCACCTCTGTCTGATATACGATACTGAAGAAGAACGCAAAACAATACTCACATCATATATCCTGCAGGGGCTGGAAAGAAACGAAAAGGTATTCTATGTAACAGATGCCATTGACATCTCTGATATCCTGAGGTATCTAAAAGAGAGCGTTCTAAATGCAGAAACCTACCTTAAACGCAATCAGTTGTCTATCATTCCATCCTCTGAGTTTTACCTGCCTGAAGGAGTCTTCAACCCCGAGACTATAATAAAAACACTAAGATTAGAGACAGACAAAGCGATTGCCGAAGGATATTCCGCGCTTCGGGCAACAGGTGAAACAAACTGGGTACTGAAAAAACCTCAAGGCTGGGAACGGCTGGTGGAATATGAAACCAAACTTAACAATTTTTTCCCGGGCAGCAAAACTATCGCTTTGTGCCAGTATGACCGGCGAAAGTTTGACGCCGGGATACTGCTGGACATTCTGACTGCACATCCCACAGTTATAGCAGGAACAGAAACTCTCAACAATATCTATTATATGCCTCCTGATGAACTCTATTCCAAACAGGCATCTTCCTACCGGTTTAACCGCTGGATAGATACACTGAAAACACTGCAACAAACAAGGACTGAACTGACGGACAAGCAGGTGGAAATTCTAAGGCAGGAAGAAGAACTTCTTGAGAGTGAGCGGCACTTCCGGGCACTGGCGGATTCCGGCACAACCCTCATACTAACACTAAACACCAGAATGAAGGTTAACTCTTGCAACCGTCCATGGCGTGAGTTCACAGGACGCACGTTGAAACAGGATGAGGGTGAAGGATGGATGGAAAATATACACCCCGATGACATTGTAAAGATTAGGGCAATCATCAAAGATGCCTTTGACCACCGTGAACAATTCAATCTTGTCTGCCGGATGAGGCGCAGAGACGGCATATACAGGTGGATACAAAGCAATGGTTCCCCCTATTACAACAGAAAAGGCAGGTTTATCGGTTATACTGCATACTGTCTTGACGTAACAGAGATTAAAGAAACTGGAGAAAGACTCATTTTTCTAAACAGACTGTTGGCAACTATTCAAAAAATCAACCATTTTATCTTCAAGACGGAAGGGATTGATATAAAAACCCTGCTGGGAAAAGTCTGTCAGGTACTGTATGAAACAGGTGGTTATCCCGTTGTTATGGCAGGAAACACCAAAAAAGAGACTGACACAATAACCTTTACTGCAAAGGCAGGGCTGAAAGATGAATCTGTCAAAGACATACCTGTTAATCTGGATGATGACAGGCCTACAGCAAACCCTGTACTGGCAGCAGTCATAAAAAGAGAAGATGTCATCTACAGAAATATCAGTCAAGACGCTGCTCTCCGCACCTATCTGAAGAAAACGATAAAGAGCAAAAAAAGGTTCAATTCCTGCATCGGACTGCCGATTCTGATACGCGAAAATATTTCTGGAGTTTTGTTTATCGGCTCAGACCGTCAGAACGCCTTTGACGCACAGGAAAGAACGCTGCTCGTAGAACTCTCTGAAGACATATCTCTTGCTTGGTCAATGATTCTTCTTGAGAATGAAAGAAAAAACCTTATAGAACAACTTGTGCGCTCTGAGAAACTTGCTGCTGTGGGAGAACTTATTGCCGGGGTTGCACATGAGATAAACAATCCGCTCACAGGCATTATGGGTATTGCGGAACTTATGCTACTGGAAGACAAGGTAAAACTTGCTAAGGAGACCAGAAAAGATATTGAGAATATGTACGAAGCAAGCCAGCGCGTTTATAAAATAATTGCCAATCTTCTCAGGTTTGCCCGAAGAGAAGAGCCGATGCGCAAAAATATATCTGTCAGCGAGGTTATGGACAGTGTATTGAAGATGAGAGATTATGAACTCTCCACGAGGAATATCAAATACGAAAAGACCTATCAGACGGACATTCCGAACATAATGGCAGACCCCTCACAACTGGAACAGGTATTTCTGAACCTCATAAACAATGCAGAATACGAGATGCGTGAAACCGGGAAAGGTGGAGTACTGACTGTCAATATCTTTCTGGAAGGGAAAAAGAAGGAAGAACAAAGAGTGGTTATAGAAGTTTCAGATACCGGACCCGGTATTAAAAAAGAGGCAATCCCTAAACTATTTGACCCTTTTTTCACAACCAAGCCTGCCGGTAAAGGTACAGGGTTGGGTCTTTCGGTCAGTTACGGGATTATAAAGGAACACGGCGGTGAAATCCATGCAGCGAACAGGGAAGAAGGAGGGGCAGTCTTTACGATAAGACTACCTGTTCTGGAGGTACCCGATGGCAAGTAAAGAAAAGATACTTGTTGTTGACGATGAAGAACTGACGAGGGATATTTTAAACCGTTATATGAATCACCTCGGATACGATAAGGTGGAAAAAGCAGAAGATAGTGAAAAAGCCTTCAACATCACAAAAAAAACAGAATTCTCTCTTGCAATAGTTGACATCCATATGCCGGGTGAAAACGGTCTGTGGCTCTTGAAAAAAATAAAGGAGTCTTATCCTGATACCCGGGTAATTATGATTACTGCCAGTGACGACCTGAGAGACGCTATCTCCTCCCTCAATCAGGGGGCTGACAGGTACCTCACGAAACCACTTAATATAGAAGAGGTCCAGCATGCTGTAAAAAACTCTCTGGAAAAACGCCATCTGATTATGGAAAACAGGGAGTACCAGAAGAACCTTGAGGAGAAGATTAAACTGCGAACCGAAGAATTGAGAATATCTCTGCAAGACCTTGACATGGCAAACCAGACTATCAAAACCGCTTACATTGAGACCATATACCGTCTGACTGTAACTGCTGAGTACAGAGATGAGGAAACCGGCTCACACATAAAAAGAATGGGTTACTATGCAGAGGTGTTGGCCGATGAACTGGGTTTTTCCAAAGAAACGGTTGGCATCCTTTCACACGCCTCCCCCATGCATGACCTCGGCAAGGTAGGAATCCCGGACAATATCCTCAGAAAAAACGGGGCACTTACACCGGATGAATTAAAAATTATGGAGACCCACACTACAATCGGTGCAGAAATACTTAAGGGGTCGTCTTCTAAATACCTGCAGGTAGCGGAAAAAATAGCACTTACACACCACGAGAACTGGGACGGCACAGGATATCCTGC
>CAYOYL010000156.1:0-17035 GCA_964408175.1 uncultured bacterium | reverse complement strand
CGGGCTCACCAACTCGCCCTTCGTGCTATACAACACTCAATAAATTCACCCCCTCCTTTTATCCTCCCCCCTTGAGGGGGAGGAAGTAAGGTGGGGGGGCTTATTCGCTCTTCGTGTTAGCACCCCTGCGGGGGAGGAAACAGGTGGGGAGATATCTCACCCCCACCGCACTCTACCTAAAAACAGAGTGCCTGCCTCCCCCCTCAAAGGGGGAGGCGAACAATGTAAAGATCAGTTAGGGACAGCACACCAGAAGAAAAAACATAACTGCTGCAGAAGAAAGTCCCACAGTAAGATTGTCATCAATCCTTAACGGTAAAATCTCCACAACGGAGGCGGTCACAGCCCCTGTCAATAATAACAAAAAAGGCAGTTCCACAAAGGGAAGGATAACCACAGCAATAATAATGTTAAACAACAGCCCTCCAGCAAGCCCCTCAACCGTTTTTCCTAAAAATATCTCTGTCCTACCATATCTTGCTCCAATGATACCGCTGCCTGCGTCTCCGAAAACAAGAAAAAACAGGGCAACCACAGCAATGGGTTTCTGAAAAAAAACAAGGATGAGAAAAACTGCAAACATAAAATAGGTATCACCTGTAATTTTCCCGGGTTTTTCCCTGAATATCTTGCCGGCTTTATTCAGAAGATATTTCCATATATTAGGGTTTTTCCACCTTTCATACTCAAGAGCCACCAGCAGTGTAAGAAAGAAAACTGCCAGCATAACAGGGAGGAATGTTTTTCCTGTTACAAGATAAGATACAGGGAAAATAGAGCCTATTGTCATCCTGTAGACCTTGCGTTTCCAGACAGTCATTTTTTAACCCTGTTTATCTTCATCATCTTTACCATATCAGGATTGATAAAAAAAGCTGACAGAATAAGTATAAACGTGGATATTATCATTTGTATAAAAGTCGTGAAATCATACCTTAATCCATATACAAGGAAAAGGCATATAAGATAGAAGACGGTACAGGATAGTAAAACCTTTACAGAGCGGGGATTGATTTTTTGTGCGATAAACCACAGAAACAGGACGATGGGGAAAAGAAGAGGCATCAGAAAGAGTACCACACCGCCACTTGTAGCGGCTCCTCTGCCGCCTTTAAATCTAAGAAAAATAGAATAACAGTGACCAATCACTGCTGCCAGACCGATAAGCGTAAGGATTATTATGTTAGTAATACCGAGGTTTCTCGCAAAGACCATCGGTATCATACCCTTTACAGTATCTCCGAGCCATACCAATCCACCCCAGATTCTCCCTACGTTTCTGGCTACGTTGGACGCACCCGGATTTTTTGTTCCTATCTCCCTGATGTCCTCTCCTGTAAGAAACAGCGTAAAAAGATAGGAAAAAGATACACTGCCTATTAAATAACCTGCTATAAGGCTACCTGCTGTCTCCATAAAAGTATTATACCGAATAATTTTAGACAGTAAACAGGTAATAACCTAAAACTGAAGATGTGTTTTCAGTTATAATTTTACCGGCTTACCTGTACCAATTGATTCATGTGCCTTTAAGGAAACAGCGAGTGTCTTCACAGCATCAGGGTAGTCCGACTTTATAAAAGAACTATCCCTTTTCTCTACCGCCTTTATAAAAGCCCTGTCCTCTTCAAGCATGGGGTCAATAGAAGATATGCGGGTCACTTTTTTTGTTGCATTATCTATGGTAAGAGAGTTACCCGCGTAATTCAGGATAATACCCTTCCCTATGACGTCCACACCGCTGTTAAACCCTGTCCACAGCCAGGTGCAGGTTAGGTTGCCGACATAGCCTTTTTTAAATTTTAGCAGTGTAGTGGATGTATCCTCCACATCATATCCTTTGTATATTTTTTTGTTTATCCCCTCTGACCTGTACATAAGAACCTCTTCTATGTCTCCGAGAAGGTATCTCATCATATCTACCGTATGCGTTGCCTGTTCAACCAGTTGTCCGCCGGAGAGGGATTTTTTACTGTACCATCCGGCACCAGCCCCGGGGACTCCACCGAAATACCTGCCGAGAACAGCGGATATCTGTTCCTTTGCCAGTACCTCTTTTGCCACCTCCACCACATCAAAGTATCTCAAGACGTATCCTACGGAGGTAATAATGCCTGATAAGCGGACTTTTTCCGCTATGTTTTGTGCTGATTCAAGGTTAAGATGAACCGGTTTTTCAACAAAAAACGGTATACCTTTTTCTATACAATCTTCTTCCTGTCCTTCATGAGCGAAAGGAGGTACGCAGATAAAACAGGCATCAAAGTCCACCTCATTTAACATCTTTCTAAAATCAGTGTAAACCTTACCTCCATAGGTTGCAGCGGATTTTTCTGCCTTGTCCCTTTCAATGTCACACATTGCAGAGAATTCTACATTTTCTATCTGAGCCAGTCGGCTCATATGAGCACCTGCTATACCTCCGCATCCGATAAAACTAATTTTGACAGTCATATTTCCTCCGTTCCTATTCCAGCATCTCTTAAAAGGTACTGATACAGTAAATTCTCAGTAAACCCCGTATTGTCATTGCGAGGAGCGAAGCCACGTGGCAATCTGGATTGCCGCGCAAAAATCGCTCGCAATGACAAAAAGCATCGGATTGCTTGAGCCTCATACGGCCCCGCAATGATGTGGTTCACTGGATACTTACCTGATACAAGAAATTTACGGTAATAATCCGAATATGATAATATATAAGTGGAATGGAAGCAAAAAATTTTAAAATAGGAAGTATTACCAGTCTAACCAAACAACTTTACAGGCTGGAACTTGAAGGTTTATTTAACTCCTCTCCTGCACCAGGACAATTTGTCCATGTCAAGGTGGGCAACAATCTTTTTTTAAGAAGGCCATTTTCTATAGCAGGCTATAAGGATAATGTTCTTACACTGATTTTTCAGGTTGTGGGAAAAGGGACAGAGATACTGAGCGGTAAAAAAAAAGGAGACCTGTTGAATGTCATAGGCCCCCTTGGAAAAGGATTTCCCTTAAAAAATGACTGGAAGAATTTTTTTGTTATAGGCGGCGGAACTGGAATCGCTCCACTCATTTTTCTCATAGACAGTTTACCGGACAGTAAGATTACATTTTTTTACGGAGCCAGGAGCGTAGATTATATTGCCTTCAACGTACTGCCTTGCAATGTCAGTTACCTCTTTGCAACAGAGGACGGCAGTTATGGGTACAAAGGACTTATCAGTGGGTTCGCTGCAGACTTTCTGCAAAAAAACGGAAGACCTGATGTCATATACGGAGGAGGTCCCCACGGGCTCCTTAAAAAAATAGGCAGGCTTTCAAAAAAGTATGGTATACCTGCCTATGTTTCAATGGAAAATAGAATGGCATGCGGAATGGGTCTGTGTTATGGATGTGTCACTAAAATCAAAAGCGGTAGTGGGTGGGAATATAAAAGAGTCTGTAAAGACGGCCCTGTTTTTAAAACAGAAGATATAAAATGGGAATGAACAGATTAAAAGTGAAAATCGGCTCCATGGTTCTGGACTCACCATTGATTATGGTCAGCGGTATCTTCGGCTACGGGGAAGTCAGCATTGATTTTGCCAATTACAAAAAACTGGGCGCAATAGTGACGAAGACACTCTCTTTGAACCCCCGTAAGGGGAATCCCCAGCCACGGATATGGGAAACCTCTTCAGGGATGATAAACTCTGTGGGTCTTCAAAACCCAGGAATTAAGGTCTTTATAGATGAAAAACTATCCTCAATAAAAAGAGACGGGATAAAGGTGGTCGTGAGCATTATGGGCCGTGATGAAGATGAAATATCAGAAGTAACTGATATTTTAATGACCCGGAAAGGTCTTTATAACGCGATAGAACTGAACCTTTCCTGTCCCAATGTAGACAGAAGAAAACCCATGGTTTCCCAATCGCCAGAGATGACCTACCGTTTTGTCGGGAACGTAAAGGGAATATGCGGAGATATTCCGCTGATAGCAAAACTTTCTCCCAACGTCACCAGTATAACAGAGATAGCCGTGGCAGCCGAAGAAGCAGGTGCAGACGCCCTGAGTATGATTAACACTGTTAAAGCTCTATCCGTTGACCTGAAAAACAGACGTATAATAGAAGGTGGTCTTTCAGGACCTTCTGTGAAACCAATAGGACTACAAGCCGTTTACGGTGTTTATAAAAAGGTGGATATACCCATTATAGGGATAGGTGGGATAACGACAGGAAAAGATGCCCTGGAGTATATTGCAGCAGGTGCATCTGCAGTTGGACTGGGCAGTGGTTTTTTCTCCAATCCGTTTCTTATAGACGAGGTGTATGACACGTTGAGTGGATTTTTAACAGAAAACAGGGTTAAAACCCTTGCTGATATTACGGGGATGTTAAATGAAAAAAAGAGACAGGAAAAGGATGCCGGAAGAAACTGTAGAGATAAAAGGACGTAATATCTGGAATATTTTGGTTATTACAAGTATTTCTATTTTCCTGTTTCTCAGATTTTTTGTAGATGGAATGAGTTATCCTGAATTTAATTTCTTCTGGAATATCCTTTTTTTCACCCTCCTTATAGTGCAGTTGTTGAGAGACCGGTTGAAAAACTCATACAGCAAGGAAGATGTTTTACTCCTCCTTTTCTTTTTATTTTCTGCCATATCTTCAGGCATTTCTCCCATAAGAGGGACGGGCATAGTCTTTAACGCCCAGTTACTTGTATACTGGTGCCTTTTTTTTCTTATAGCCCGTAATTTCAGGTTAAATGATACAGAAATTATTTTCTATATTATCCTCATCAGCGGGTTGTGTATCATACTATACGGTGTATACCAGTATTTCTGGGGGCTGGAACAGACAAGGCAGTTTGTATACTCTCAACCTGCAATATTGAAGAATCTACCTCCAACCTTCCTGCAAAAGATAGAAAGCAACAGGATATTTGCAACCTTTGTATATCCGAACGTTTTTGCATCTTTTTTACTCTTTCTTTTACCTCTTTCATTCTTCCCTATTCTTTTTAGGGATAAATTACCGGTGAGGATTTTGTGCTTTGTCATATTGTCACTTTCTTTTTACAACCTTCTTTTAACAGGTTCATTTGGCGGTATTCTTATCTTCCTTTTTATAGCACAGATAATTCTTTTGTTCCTACTTTTTGGGAATACAAAAAAATTCCGTCTTATACTCTCTGTGGTTATCTTCTTTGAAATTTTGTTGTTTTCCGGAGGTTATTTCATTGGGAAACTGCCCAAGATAAGTTCTTTTACTGACAGGTTAAGATACTGGAGGGCATCTGTAAGTGTTTTTTACGAGAGCCCGATTCTGGGTGTTGGAACTGAAAATTACAGGTATCTCTATACAAAATTTAAACCGCCCGGGGGAATGGAGGCTAAACATCCACACTCTATGTTTTTTGCAACCCTGGCTGAAACAGGTATTGCAGGAACATTTTTTCTCTTCACTTTCTTAATGACTGTTTCGATAAAACTGTTTAAAGCCTCACGTCTATCACCTTTTTTTATGGGGCTTGGGTTCTCTTTTTTCGCTTTTTTCCTGCATAACCTTATTGATTTCAGTTTTATAAATCCTTCTGCAGCAGTCCTGTTTTTCATCTCAGGGGGTCTGGTTGCCGCAGTGGATAAAAAAGAGAAAATGGATTATTTTCATCCCTTGACAAAATGGTTTAGTTGTCTTATCCTAATAACAGTGGTTTTTACAGGTATTGGTTATACAAGGTGCTTTTTGGCTGATAGGAGTTTATTACAGGCTCAAAAAGAAAGGGATGTGAATAACAGTTTATACTATCTTGGAAGGGCAAAGAGATTGTGTCCTGATAATTTTGAGATATACAACACTGAGGGGGATATTTTCTATAAACTTTTTTTTCTAACGAACAAACCGGTTTATAAAAAATCAGCAGAAAATTCCTATTTGTACGTACTCTCTTTAAACCCACGGCTATCCTCTGTATATAGAAAGATGGCTCTTTTCTATGAAAAAACAGGAGTGAATGAATCAGCTGAACGGATGTATTTAAACCTGTTAAATACCTATCCTAACAAAAAGCAGTATAATCTGGAGATTGCTCTATTCTATAAAAAAATTGGTAACGAAGAGGCTTACAGGCATTATTATGTAATCAGCAAAGGACTGCCGGCTGTTACCATAGAAGAATCAATTATTACTGAAGGTTACGAAAAGTGGATAAAATCGCAGAAGTAGAAATCAAAAAGACGGAAAAAGTTCAATATTTCAGGATACCTCATGATATTGATGTAAAAAAGGGGGAACTTTGTATTATTGAACTGACACAGGGAACCATTGACTATGGAAAAATCTATAACATCACGGAGAGTAAATCCTTACTGACAACCCTGTCCGGTAAGGTTTTAAGGGGCCTGACTGAAAAAGATACGGAGATTATTAAAGAGAATAAAGAAAGAAAAGTAGAAAGTTTTAGAATATGTAAAGAGAAAATAACGGTATATAAACTTCCCATGAAATTAATCGATGCAGAATATTCTTTTGACAGAACGAGAATTACCTTTTATTATTGGGCTGAAGAAAGAATAGACTTCAGAAATCTTGTAAAAGAACTGGCGAAAATATTTAACTGCCGCATTGAGATGCGTCAGATAGGTCTCCGGGATGAGGCAAAAATAAAAGGTGGATACGGTATCTGCGGTTATCCATTATGTTGTTCTCGTTTCCTGAGAAAATTTGACTCTGTGACTATGCGTATGGTCAAAAATCAGAATATGCCTCTTGATATAAATAAGATTACAGGACAATGTGGGAGACTGCTCTGCTGTCTCGGGTATGAAGATGAAATGTATAAAAAAGGAAAAACAGAAAAATGAAGTTCTACATAACAACGCCTCTATACTATATAAACGCTGAACCGCACATAGGTCATGCCTATACTACTGTTGCATCTGATACCTTAGCCAGATTTTACAGAATGTCAGGTTATGACGTTTTTTTACTGACAGGTACGGATGAACATGGACAAAAGATATATGAAGCGGCAGAAAAACAGGGGATGCAGCCGGAACAAATAGCCGACAAAAATTCCATGATTTATAAAAACCTCTGGGATAATCTGAATATATCCTATACAAGGTTTATAAGGACAACAGAGGATATCCACAAAGACGTGGTAGAAAAGGTTTTCAGAAAACTTCTTGAAAACGGGGACCTGTATAAAGGTGAGTATTCAGGATATTACTGTGTCCATTGTGAAAGTTATCTTGTCCCAGAAGACGAGAATAATCCGTTGTGTCCGGACTGCAAGAGACCTTTGAGCAAAATCTCGGAACCATCCTATTTCTTCCGGGTTTCAAAATATGCCGAAAAACTCCAGAAATATATTGAGGACCATGACTTTGTAAAACCTGATTTCAGGAAAAATGAGGTTCTGAATTTCATAAAGACAGGTTTATATGACGTAAGTATAACAAGGAAAAACGTTGTATGGGGAATCTCATCTCCCACACCTGAAAGATATACCATATATGTATGGTTTGATGCCCTTTTGAATTACCTAAGTGGTGTCGGGTATCTTCACGATGATGTCCTTTTCAACAAATACTGGCCGGCAGATGTTCAATTTATAGGGAAAGACATTATAAGATTTCACGATGTAATATGGCCCTGTATACTGATGGCGCTGGGTCTGCCTATCCCTGAAACTATATTTGCACATGGGTGGTGGATGTCAGGTGGGAAAAATAAGATTTCAAAGTCAAAAGGGAATACTGTCTCGCCGCAAAAACTTATAGACGAATACGGAGTGGATGCCTTTCGTTTCTTCCTTTTAAGAGAGATTCCCTTTGGTTTTGATGGAGTATATTCCGACGAATCTTTTAAAAAACGATACAACAGCGACCTCGTAAATGACCTTGGGAACCTGGTCAACCGAACCGTAAACCTTGTGGAGACAAAGTTATCAGGCAGATTAGATTCTGCATCTCCAGAAGAAAAGGTGGTTGAACTGACGCGGGAAGTTTATAAGAACTATCGGAAGAAGATGATAACCATTTCTTTTTCAGAGGCCATTGAAGAGGTATGGAAACTTGCTTCTTTCCTGAACAAGTTTCTTGACGAAAAAGCACCGTGGCGTGAAGGATGTACAGATGTAAATACCATCCTTTATAACGTAGTTTATGGAATTAGAAATACAGCCTTGCTGCTTGCTCCATTTATACCCTCCACATCTTTGAAAATCTGGCAGATTCTTGGTTTGCAGAACAACCCTTTGGAAAAAAGTTTTGCGTTTTTGGAAGAGAGACTGCCGCCCGGACTGAAAACTAATAAAAGAGAAATACTTTTCCCGAGGAAAAAATGAAACCTATTTATAAAAGATTTGTTTTGAAATTATCAGGTGAAGCGTTGCGGGGAGAAAGTGGATTTGGGATAAACTCTGCTGCATTAATCTCAATTGCTAAGGAGATACAGCAGGTATGGAGGATGGGTTGTGAAATTGGTATTGTACTGGGCGGAGGTAATATATACCGGGGGAACTCAAGAGACAAAAAGATTATAGACCCTGTTACCGCGGATTATATCGGCATGCTCGCGACAGTCATGAATGGTTTAGCACTTCAGAATGCTCTGGAAAAAGGCGGTCTGGAAACAAGGGTTCAAAGTGCTTTTGATATGAAACAATTCTGTGAGATGTACATAAGAAGGCGGGCAATGAGACATCTGGAGAAAGGGAGGGTTGTCATTTTTGTCGGAGGTACCGGGAATCCGTATTTTACAACCGATACTGCAGCTGCCCTGAAAGCAATTGAAGTGGGGGCTGAGGCTATTCTTAAGGCAACCAAGGTAGATGGAATTTACTCTACCGACCCTGTTAAAGACCCGTCAGCAAAAAGGTATGACTCACTCTCGTATATTGAGGTTTTGCAAAAGAGGCTGAAAATAATGGATGGCTCTGCAATATCCCTGTGTATGGAAAATAACATCCCTATAGTTGTTTTCAACCTTTTTGAAAAGGGCAATTTAAAGAAGATAGTTCTGGGAAAAGGAACGAAAACAGTTGTGAAAGGAGGATAAAAAAAGATGAAAGCAAAAATATTCGGTGAAGCAGAAAAAAAAATGGAAGGGGTTGCTGCCTTTTTCAAAAAAGAAGTAGGCAGCCTGAGGGCAGGCAGAGCATCGTTGTCCCTTCTTGAAGGAATAACGGTAGAATATTATGGTTCAAAGATGCCCATAAACCAGATAGCCACCATTACCATACCTCAGCCGCAACTGATTGTTGTCCAACCGTGGGATAAAAATGTTCTGGGTGATGTAATCAAGGCTGTACAGAGTAGCAATCTGGGGCTCAATCCAATATCCGATGCAAATACAATAAAAATTCCCATACCGCCCATAAGTGAAGAACGAAGGGAAGAACTTGTTAAAATACTACACAAGATAGGCGAGGAAGCCAAGGTTGAAATCAGAGAGATAAGAAGAAAATCTAACGAAGAACTTAAAAAAGGTGAAAAGGAGAAAACTGTATCAGAAGATGATATGTACAAAGGCATAGATGAAATACAGGAAATAACAGATAAATACGTAAAAGAGATAGACAGAAGGATTGAAGAAAAGTCCAGAGAAATTATGGAAGACTGATGAAGAAATTTGTCATAGCAATTGATGGTCCTGCCGGCTCGGGTAAAAGTACAGTTGCTAAACTAACCGCTTCAAAACTTGGGTTTCTTTACGTGGATACAGGTGCAATGTACAGGGCTCTTACCCTTAAAGCCATTAATAAGCATATTCCTCTTTCAGATGTTGAGAAATTGACTGTTATGGCTAAATCAACAGAAATAGAACTCCGCCAACAGGATAATGAATACAGGGTATTCACTGATTCTAAAGACGTCACTGAAAATATCAGAACTGAGGGGGTAAGCAAGGGCACCCATTTTATTGCCTCCATACTTCCAATAAGGGAAATCTTATGGAAGAAGCAGAGAGAATACAGAGAAAGATATAACCTTGTTATGGAAGGAAGAGACATTGGTAGCAAGGTCTTCCCTGATGCACAGTTGAAGGTCTTTCTGGACGCCAGTGTGAAGGAAAGGGCAAAGAGGAGATATCTACAGTTGAAAGAGATGGGTATTGATGAAAATGCTGATAAGATAGAAAAAGAGATATCAGAGAGAGATGAAAGAGACAGGCAAAGGAGTATCTCTCCTCTACTGAAACTTCCTGATGCTTTTTGCATAGATACAACAAGCCTTACAATTCTACAGGTTGTTGATAAAGTTATATCCCTCTACCAGAAAAAAACATTTCACGTTTCCTGAAGACTGTTAATTCCCGTCACTGATTTGATTTTTTATGTTCTTGTGATAATCTATGGATAAATAGGACCCGGCAGCAGGAGAATATATCTACAGAGGAGAGAAGATGAAAGAGTTCAGTTTCATACATACCTCGGATATCCATCTGGACAGTCCTTTTAAAGGTATTTCCGAAACAGACAAAAAAATAAGTATGGAACTGACCGAAGCAACATTCAGGTCTTTTAATAGAATAATTGACCTTTGCATTGAAAGACAGGTGGATTTTCTTCTGGTTGCAGGTGATATCTACAACGAGATGGATAGGAGTCTAAGGGCTCAGATTCGGTTTAGAGATGGTATGAAAAAGTTATCTGACACAGGGATAAAAGCATATATTGTACACGGGAACCATGACCCTCTGGATGGATGGGCTGCTGATTTAGACTGGCCTGACAACGTTTACATTTTCGGAGGGGAATCCGTAGAAAAAGTTTCAGTTGAAAAAGATGGGGAAGAGATAGCCCTGATTTACGGGATAAGTTTCAACACAAGGGAGGTAACTACCAACCTTGCCAGCAGGTTCCCCGTGAAAAAAAGGACTCAGAATGGTATCTTCACCATCGGTTTATTGCATTGCAATGTAGGAAATACCGGTCATCAGGCATATGCTCCCTGTACCCTTGATGACCTGCTTGGTAAAAAATTTGACTACTGGGCCCTCGGACACGTTCATAACAAAACCATCCTGAATAAAGAAAATCCGCCAGTAATCTATCCCGGCAATCCTCAAGGGCTGAATCCAAAAGAATCAGGCAGCAGAGGTTGTTTTTTGGTAAATGTTGACAGAAACGGTAAACCCAGATATGAATTTAAAGCAGTTGATTCAGTAAGATGGTCAACAGAAAATCTTTCAATCAGTTCTTTTGCTACTGAAGAAGAACTGATTTCTGGAATATATGATTACATCAGTAATATCCGCCAGAAGACAGAGAACTGTTCCTGTGTTATCAGGATTATACTTACCGGCAGGGGACCGCTCCACTCAACTGTTATCAGAAAAGGATTTTTAGACGATATTCTCAAGGAGATAAGGGAAAACGAAAAGGTGGAAAATCAGTTTGTCTGGATTGAGAGTATCAAAGACAATACCCATCCTGAAATTGATAGAGATTCCCTGATGAGGCGCAGGGACTTTATAGGAGACCTGGTAAGGGTGTACAGTGAATTTTTAAAAGGAGAAGATGAAAAGGAGGAACTGAGAAAATATCTTGAGCCGTTATTTACATCCGCAGACGGGATAAAACTTCTAAGTTCTATTGAAACTAAGGATTTTCTGGAATTAATCAAAAAAGCAGAGACTCTCTCTCTTGACAGGATACTCAGTGCAGAAAATACTACCATTTAGATTGTGTCAAAAAACAAATGAAAAAATTTCTGAGCATAAAGGAGTAAAACAATGCCAAGTTTGGCAGAACCCAAATTTAGAAAAGGAGGTAGTATGGGACCTAAAGAGGTATCAGGTTTACTGCAGCAGGCTCTGTATTTAAACGCTGGTAAGTCTTACAATCCTGATTTTTCCGTATCGGAGGACTCAAATGGATGGTGGTTTTATGATAATGGAAGGCCCATTACATTCATACATAAGGCCACCATGTGTTTTGACCCATTTGAATTTTCCCCTTTTTATACGATGGGGGGGAATCTGTCTATAACCCGGTTTTACGATATGGGTTCCCGCATCAGGATGCACCTTGCTCTATTGCCGAACGTGTACGGGAATTTTATTCTACCGGACGGTGGGATGAAGCTATCCTTCCCTTCAAAAAGCGGAAGTAGGATAACACTTCTGCTGGAATTTACTTTCCTTAACGGAATTTCCTGCCGGGTGTTGCTGCGTCTCACATACAGCAAAAAGAGAGGTTCCTATGTTTATCGTATGTCAAAATTTTTGAGGTTTCCTTCGCCAGGAAAACCTCTGGAATTCTGTAATTTTTATGCGGGTAATCTTGGCAATGGCATACCTGAGGGTAAAAAATGGAGTTATACAACATGGCTTGGTTTTGACAACAAACTTTACCGTTTCCCTCATAATCCTGCTCTTACCTTTGGTGCCCGTAAAAAAGGCGGCATAACCAAAAATATTTCAGCCCGTGGTTTCATAGGGTTTGGGACAGAAAAAGACTTTAATCCCGTAGTTCTGTTCAGGAAAACAACGACACCTCTTTTTTCAGGCACCTGTGATATGTGGAACGACGAACATCTTTCAGCAGGAAAACCAGGCTGTGAATCTAACCACGGCGGGGTCTCTGAAACAGAAACTGAGATAGAGCCGGTTAATATACCCGAAGAATACATGAAGAGGATTGTTGCAGCAGCAGAGACAATTCCACTATCTGAAAAAGAGGTAGATGAGAATCCCTGCATAGGTATAGAGTGGAACCGCACATGCTCTACAGATAGGGCTGTTGACCCCAGAACCCCGTGGACTGGTATGGTTTTTGTCCCGGGAGACGAAAGATGGATTACTACCGGAACTGCAGAAGAGAATGGAAGTTTTACAAATGCAGGGAAAACAGACCTGCCTACAGGATGGGTAGAAAAAAGTGGCTATTCAGGCGGCAGGTCTCTCAGAATAAAAAATAATGATGAGGATACTGTCTGCTGGGGACCGGCAGGTTATGCCTTCCATATAAAACCCGGGAAACGTTATAAATTTTCATCTCTGGTAAGAACCACAGGCTCTTGCAGTGCATTCATTATGATAAGTAACGCGTGGAGAAAGTTCCACGATACCTCAGTGATGAAAGAAAGTGTTTGTCTGAAGGATGAGAGGTGGAAAAAAGTAGAGGTTTCCATGGAAAATGACGAATATCCATTTCTCTATTTTAAAATCTGTATCCGCGGCAGAGGTGAGGCTTTCTTTGACAATCTTTTTGTAGGTCCGGCATAAAGATTAAGATTGTGAAGGGTTTTCTGATTTGTAGAAATTTGACATAAGGGTAGATAGAGAAAAGAAACCGGTTTCGTGATTGCAAACAAAGCACCTCAAGCCTTTTTTTCTTCCTTTAAAATTTGTTAGGGACAAAAGGATTTATAGATGAGGTTTGAAGAAATTTACATTGATGGATTCGGCAGGTTTCACAACTATCAAATCACTAATCTGAATTCGGGACTTACCATTTTTGCAGGACCAAATGAGGCAGGTAAATCAACATTACTTGCTTTTATTCAGAGAATTCTATTTGGCTTTCCGGATAGGAGAAATGCACTTAATCTCTACCCTCCGCTTGAAGGTGGCAACCATGGCGGAAGATTAACAGTATTAAACAACGGGAAGAGATACATAATTGAGAGATATACAAAATCAGAACTGAAGGTGTTTTTACCTGATGGGACAACGGGAGGAACTGTAGAGTTATCAGATATACTTGGAGGAGTGGGTAAGGATGTTTTTCAAAACATTTATGCCTTTGGTCTTGCAGAACTTCAAGATTTCGCAACGCTCAATAGTGATGCCATTAAAAAACGTATCTACAGCGCAGGAGCAGGATTGGGCAAGGTTTCTATCGCCGAAATTCAAAAGAATCTTGAAACGGAAATTGGTGACCTTTTTAGAGAGAAAGGAAGAAAGCCAGAGATTAATCTGCTGTTCAAAGAAATTAAAGATGTAGATTTAAGGCTCAATGAAATAGAAGAAAAGGTTGCAAACTTTGACCGACTGCATAGAGAATTGAGTGGAATAAACAACAGTATAGCAGATGCCGAAAAAGACCGACTGGAAACAAGGGGTAAATTAAATCACACAATAAGTCTTATCAAGGCATTTGATGACTGGTGCAAAATAGGAGAATGTGAGAAGCGGATGAGAGAAATCCCGGAAATAGAAAATTTTCCTGAAAATGGTATAGAGATTCTGGATAAAAACAGAGAAAAAATCTCTGAACTGGAAGAAAACATTGCTGAAAAAAGATTGAGTAAGGATAAGATATCTGTTCAAAAGGCAGCAGTGAGAATAGACGAAAAATTGTTAGACAGCAAAGAGAAGATACAAAGACTACAGAAGGGACAGGATAAGTATCTCTCTGCTGCGAAGGACCTCCATGAATTGGAAGATACACTGAAAAGGGAAAAGGACGCTTTCTACAAAGAGATTCATAATATGGGTCCTGACTGGGATGAAGAGAAAATTTCAAGGTTTGATGTTTCCATTTCTACAAGAGAATCAATAAGGAGAAGATACTCTTCAATAGAGGGGTTAAGAGAAAAAATAGATGATGCAGAAAAAGATGTTGAAAGAAAAAAGCAGGATATTGAAGGCCTTAGTGGTGAACTGGAAAAAATTGACAGGCGCCTTAAGACTGAAACACTGCAGGAGATAGACGGAGAAAAATTGCAGAAACAGGAAGAAGCACTCCGTATTTTTCGGGCTAAATACCCTCTTTTAAGAGAAAAGGAATCTGAAAACCACAACCTTGAAGAGAGGGAAAAACTGCTAAGGATATTTAAAAAACAGCATATAGAGAAATCTCAACAATTTTTATTATTGACCGTCTATGCTTTTGTTTTTACAGGGATAGCGTCACTGATACTGTTCATTTTAAGAAACAACAGGGTAATAGGGACAGGTATTTTTGCCTTAGTGGTTGTATCCGGTATTATTTACATTTTGTTAAGCAAAAAAAGGTCTCATACAGAACTATCGGAAGAAGTATCAGAAGTAAACAACCTGTCAAACCGCAAAGAAGAGATAAAACTTGAGATACAAAAAATCAAGGATGAAATACTATCAACTTTAAAGATATGCGGCTTTGAGACTATCCCTGAACCTGATGTTGTGGAAAACATGGATTCCGAGATTAGAAAAGCATCTATAAACCTTTTAAAACTGAGTGAATTGAAGAAACAAAGAGAGAAACTTGAACAAAATATTAAAAAACTCTCAGAAGAAATGAATGCTGTCAAGGTCGAGGTTGAAGTATTGAGGAACCAGAAAGACAAAATGCAGAAGGAATGGGAAAACATACTCACAGGAATGGGGTTGAGTCCTTCCCTTACCATGGATGGGGTAAATGATATGTTTGCGGTAGTGAAGACATGCATTGATAAGAAAGGTCACATAGAAGAGATTGAATCCCGGATAAAAGAGATGCAAAAATTTATTGATGGATACAGAACCGAGATATCTGAGGTCTCAGAAAGATGCGGGAGACATAAGGATGGGATAGATGTAATTTTTGAACTGGAAGAAATGTCAAAAGACCTTGCACTCAATGAAGAAGATTACGAAAGATTGAAGCGATTAGACCTGACTGAAAAAGAGTTAGGGATGGAAATAAAGGATTTAGAAAAAAGGATTGAAGCGTACAGAATAAAAATCTCAGAGTTGTTATCGCAGGGGCATGCAAAGTTAGAAGACGAGTTTAGAGAAAAGGCTAAAAATCAGCAGGAGATTAATAAACTCAAGGAAGAGATTCTCAACAGCCAGCAAAATATAAAGAGAATTATCGGCGATGTGAAACTATATACCCGTTTCACTCAAGAATTAAAGGACGTATCTTCTGAGGACTTGAAGGAAACAGAACTGCAACTGCAGGATAAACTGAAAAAGATAGAGGAACGTCTTTCAGAATTCAGGGAAAAAAAGGGGGCTGTCTCCAAAGAGATTGAACAGATAGAGAGAGACACTGAAGGTTCTTATTTAAGAATGAAGAGAGACGTTTTACTGGAGAGACTGAAACGGAAGGCTGAAGAATGGACAGTACTGGTTCTGGCATCCGCCATCATAGGAAAGGCCATTGAAAAATATGAGCGTGAGAGACAGCCTGATGTTATTAAAGAAGCACAATTCTTTTTTTCAAAGATGACCCTTAACAGATACCCACGTATTTTTGCTCCTTTTGGGGAGGCAAAGATATATGTTGAGGATGCCGGTAGAAGCAGAAAAGAGATTCAGGATTTGAGCAGGGGAACTGCGGAACAACTCTACCTGTCTCTGAGATTCGGGTTCATCCGTGAATTTAACAAAAGGGCCGAACCCTTACCAATTATTTTTGATGACATCCTTGTCAACTTTGACCCGGAAAGATTCAGAGCTGCGTGCGAATGCATCGGGGAATTAACAAAAACCAATCAGGCTTTTTACTTTACCTGTCATCCAGAGAGTACTGCCCTGCTGCAAAGCGTAATTCCTGGTTCAAAAGTAGTCAACATAAATATATAGAAACAGATTTATTGCTTATTAAACTCTTCAATTGCCTCAAACATCGCCGTGATATTTTCAGGAGGCACCTCAGGCAGGATGTTGTGAATAGTGTTGAAGACAAATCCTCCACCGGGTGAGAGTATCTCCAGACGTTCCAAAACGTGAGACCTTACTTCGGCAGGAGTTGCACGGTTGATGATAGTTCGGGTGTCGCAGCCGGCTCCCCAGAATGTAATATCCTTTCCGAATTCTTTCTTGAGGCGTTCAGGTTCCATGTCTGCGGTATTCGTCTGGACTGGGTTAAGAATGTCAAAGCCCACCTCAATAAGGTCAGGGATAAAGCGGTAAAGTGAACCGTCGGAATGTAAGAAGGTATGCATCTGGCTGTGCTTCTTTACGTAGTCGCATAGAATGGCTTGACGCGGCTTGAAAAATCTGCGGTAAACATTAGGGGCCATGAATGGGCCTGTATCCATCCCTAAGTCGTCGCCAAAACGTATGGTGTCTGCAATATCACCAACTGCCTTGCAGATTTTCTCAAGCAATGAGAGGTGTTGTTCCATGAGAGCATCCAGCATACG
>CAYOYL010000155.1:0-4291 GCA_964408175.1 uncultured bacterium | reverse complement strand
AACGCTTTCGCTTTTCACCTTGTCTTATTACTGCCCTTCCGCACTCGCACCTCTCCCCTTTCCTTTTCTCTTATTCCTCATCCCTATAATTCTTATGTCAGAATTTCAGAACTTCTTTCAGTTGCATGGCTGAACAGTTATGTGATACATTAAAAGGAAATTTACGCATTAAAAGGGTTTCTATACAGAGATAAATCCTCGTAAAAAAAACCTTATGGGGATTGGGGAGAAAAAATGTCTACTTTACAAAAGAAGGAACGGATGAAATGGTGGACAGAGGCGAAGTTCGGGATGTTCATACACTGGGGGCTTTATGCATTAACAGGAAGAGGGGAATGGACAAGACTGGTGGAACGGATACCGGAGGCGGAATATGCGAGACTGGCAGATAGGTTCAATCCACCTAAAACCTTCACGCCTGAGGTCTGGGTTAAGGCGGCAAAAGAGGCAGGTATGAGATATATGGTACTCACAACAAGACACCATGACGGTTTCTGCCTTTTTGATTCAAAGGTCAGTGATTTTACTTCAGTAAAAACAGCGGCAAAAAGAGACTTTGTTAGTGAATATGTCAGGGCTTGCAGGAAACATGGAATGCGCGTGGGGTTTTATTACAGTCTTCTTGACTGGCGTTTTCCCGGATACTTCAACAGGAAGAAATACCCGGAGAGTTTTGAAAAGATGGTCAGGCAGGCACATTCACAGGTCAGGGAACTGATGGCCAACTACGGGAAGATAGATATTCTCTGGTATGATGGAGGATGGATACCGGGGACAGAAGTGAAAAAAGATACCGCTCTTCTCTGGAGGAGCAGTCAGCTCAATGGCATGGTTAGAAAACTTCAACCGCACATCATCATAAACAACCGTGCAGGACTGCCAGAAGACACTGATACTCCTGAGCAGAATACAACAGCCTCGGAAGCAGGAAGGTACTGGGAATCCTGTATGACAATGGGCGATTTCTGTGGATGGGGATATATTAAAAACAACCCCAATATGAAACCCATCACTCAACTAATACAGAACCTGGTAACCTGTGCCAGCAAAGGGGGTAATTACCTTCTTAACATAGGGCCAAAACCCGACGGAAGCATCAGGGAAGAAGAGTCTGTTCGTCTTAAAGAAATCGGTAAATGGCTTAAGAAAAACGCTGAATCTGTCTATGGGACTGAAAGAATACCTGAGGGCTTCGGTCTATGGGGTGCAGGGATGCTCGGAATGGCAACCGCAAAGGGAAATAATGCATACCTGCATATATTTAGGTGGCCAGGGACCACCGCAGTCGTCACGGGTATAAAAAGTGCGGTTATTTCCGCGGTAATCCTTTCCACAAGGAAGAAATTAAAATTCCGGCAGGAGCAGGGAAAACTCACCATAACAGGACTGCCTTCCCAACCACCCTACAAATACGGAACCGTAATCAAACTGAAACTGAGAGCAAAACTGGAGGCATTTGACTACTCCGGAATACCTCTGTCCTGATACCGAGGAGAATGGAACTTTCTGTATGACTGGTGTGTCTAATTAACAAAAGAGTATATACCTGATGGATAGAAAAGCAGAGTTTGAAGAGATAGTGAGGCAGGAAATGAAACGTGTTTTCAATGTGGCGTACAGGTTGTGCGGTAATTTTCACCAGGCAGGAGATATAACCCAGGAGACCTTTTTGAGGGCATACCGGAGTTTTCACAGATTTGAAGGACGTTCAAAAATCTCCACCTACCTGTACCGCATTGCCTGCAATGTCTGGAAGAACACTCTAAGAAAAAAAAGAATCCAGAATTTTACCTCTTACTCACTCGGCCTGAATACAGAAGAAACAGACATCCCTGACCCGGAAAACAGTTCTATGGAGGAAGAGATAAGGAGAACAGAAAAAAACAGGATTATCCAGGGATGCATTAATTCCCTTTCGCCGTCAGACAGGTCAATCATTATCTTGAGGGATATGGAAGGTTACTCTTATGAAGAAATTGCAGGCATACTCAAATGCAGAACCGGAACGGTAAAATCGCGTCTCGCACGGGCAAGACAAAGACTTTCTGAAAAACTACTGCCGTTCAGGGAGGAACTTAACAGATGAGAATTCACGGGAATGCAAAAATTTTTTCACTGTATATGGATGGTCAACTGGATAAAAAAACCGCTGATTTGCTTGAATCTCATCTTAAAGAGTGCAGTGAGTGCAGAGAAATGTTAGCCCGTTTTCAGGAAACAAAAAGGCTCATATCCGGAGCCGCAAAGGTAAAACCGCCTGCAGAACTTGAAGGTGAAATAATGGACAGGCTCGCTTCTAAGAAATATCTCTTCTTATCACCATTTAAAAGATTTTCACTGGCGGCAGGAACTGTCACAGTTGTCCTGCTCTCAGCACTACTTTTTCTCCAGAGGTTTAAAACAGAAGATATTCAGATTGCAATGTCTCCGGAACAAATAAAGGAAATTGAGGAGACTATCAAATACAGAAGTGCCATAGAGGGGAAGGAAGGGACTGTCGCAAAAGCACCTTCTGAGATCACAATAAAACCAGAAGCACCATCAGAAAGAGAGGAAGAGCGTTTACTCCCGGATACTGACGCAGGTGACAGGCAAAATGTCAAGAGTGCTTTGCTTAAGGAACAGGCAGACGAGAAGCAACCCGAGGATAAAATTCCATCAGAAAAACAAGAAGAGCCGCTCATGGAAAAGAAAGCCATAGTCGCCCATCGTGAAACAGGTTTTAAAATACAACCTGCGGAAAAAGAAATTTCATCCTCTGAGACAACACCGGAGGGCATTATAAGCCTCTCATATGCTCATAAAGATGCCCCTGTGCCAGTGGTAATCAGAAACGAGAATGAATGGAAAACGATATGGAACACCCAGAATACAGCCCAGAATTTATCACTACCGCTTCCTGAGGTTGATTTCAGGGAGAAAATGGTGGTGGCTCTGCCGTCAAGGACGGAAGATAAAGAATATATAGTTGTAAACACGGTAGAAGAGAAAGACAAAATTATTGTGGAGTATAAAGAAACATCGCCTCAGAAATCTGCACCTCCGCCATACCATTTAAACATTGTAACCCAGAAGCCCGCCGTAGAACTGCAAAGAGTAGACTGAAGGTAAAAAGAAAAAGGGGCACAAATATATGTGCCCCTCTTCCAACTTCATCAATTACATTTTGAATCCAAGTCCCAGGAAAACTCTCCACAGGTTAACGTCTTCAGAAAAAATTGCAGTCCTAAGGTAAGAACCTTCCACCTGAACAAAAACATTATCCCTTACGAACTGTTTAATACCTGCCTGACCACCATAGGCAAAATTTGTTTCGCCCTCGCCCTCAATATCAAGGAAAAACATACCTACAGACGCTCCAATGTAAGGAACTGTCGCAGATGCAGTTGAGAAATGAAAGTTGGGTCTTACCAGCAACGCTCCATAGTAATAGTCGGCAGAATCAAAAATATCCCCCACCGAGCCGTTTAAAATTCCTTCCAGTTGGAAGTTGTTGGTCAGAAATCTACCTAAGGCTATTCTGCCGGTGATATCCCAGCTTGTAACCTCCGGTTCAATTACATCTGTATATGTAAATGCTGAGCTGAGTGTGATTGTGGTATCCCCGGCCTGGACGCCTGCAAATGCAACAGTGGATACTCCGATGACCAGTCCAACAGCCACCATACAAACCAGTAATTTTTTCGTAAATATTCAGTGAACCACGTCTCGCTTATTCGAGCAACCTTCTCCGCACTGTGCGAACAAGGTTTAGGTTCACCCCTGATTTTCAAGTTAAACTCTGATTAAGACTTTATCACACGCCTCTGTAAATTGTCAAATTTAATTCTTACCCTTATTATACCCCCCCCATTTTTGTCAAGTGTCGCGCAATCCCTTGAATATACGTGGCTTTCAGACGGTTCAGGAAAAATCATAACATCTATTGACAGGGGTTGTTTTTCCGGGTATAATGTATATATCAAACACTTGATATAATAAGGAGGGCGGATGGAAACAAAAGAAAAGTTAATTAAAAAGAGGGAAGAAATAATGAAGCAGGCTCCTGCATTGGACAAGATTGTTCGCGGTACATTTATTGAGGTTTATTTGGAATGTACGAGAAAAAAATGCAAGTGTCATAAGGCAAAGAAGTACCGACATGGACCGTACTACAGAATTTCTTATGGGAAAGGGAAGAAGGTGCACCACATATATGTTCCTCTGGAATGGAAAGAAAAAGCGAGAGAATGGACAGACAACTATATAAAGATATGGGAGATTATAGAACAGATTTCACAACTCAACATAA
>CAYOYL010000154.1:0-2779 GCA_964408175.1 uncultured bacterium | reverse complement strand
CTTTCGTACATCATAGCCAACGAGATGGGCGTGAATATAAGGGCAACCTCAGGGCCTGTCATTGAAAGGGCAGGTGACCTTGCAGGTATCCTGACAAACCTTGAACAGGGGGACATACTTTTTATAGATGAGATACATCGTCTTTCAAGAAATATTGAGGAGTATCTTTACAGCGGGATGGAGGAGTTCTGCATAGACATAATGATAGGAGAAGGGCCCAAGGCAAGGTCCGTAAAAATACCATTAAAGCACTTCACTCTTGTTGGAGCGACAACAAGGATTGGTTTACTCACCTCACCGCTTAGAAACAGGTTCGGCATAATGCACCGTCTGGACTATTATAACACGGAGGAACTCAGAGCAATAATAGTAAGGGCGGCAGGTCTTCTGCATATAGAGATAAACAAGGAGGGGGCGGAAGAGATAGCGAAGCGTGCAAGAGGAACACCGAGGGTGGCAAACCGACTGTTGAGAAGAATCCGTGACTATGCGCAGGTTAAAGGGAAAGGGATAATAGACCTTGAGATAGCGAGACTCGCCCTTGATAGGATGGACGTTGACGAGGAGGGTCTGGACGAAATGGACAAAAAGATACTGGATGTCATCATCACCAAGTTTGCAGGAGGCCCTGTGGGGCTGAAGAGTTTATCAATAGCGGTGGGTGAAGAGTCTGACACAATTGAAGAGGTATATGAAAGTTTTCTCGTAAGGAAAGGGTTTATCAAAAAGACTGCACAGGGAAGAGTAGCCACCATACTTGCCTATAAACACCTGGGAATGAATATACCGGATACTGAAGGTAAAGAAACCCACCTTTTTTAAAAAATGCTTAAAGCAATTAATCTGAGAAAAAATTTTGGCAGCAAGGTCGCCGTCGGGGGCGTATCCATCAACATGGAGGGGGGAGAAATTGTAGGGTTGTTAGGACCCAATGGGGCAGGTAAAACAACCACATTTGAGATGATACTCGGATTCCTCATTCCAGATAAGGGCAGGATACTGCTTGATGACTCTGATATTACCTCTCTGCCGGTATGGAGCAGGGCAAGAAAAGGGCTCTTGTACCTGCCGCAGGAGATATCCCTCTTCAACAAACTTACGGTGGAAGAGAACATCTATATTATACTTGAGGACTATTATAAAGATACCCAGAAGATGAGAGATATCTGCTATGAATATCTGAAGAAGGTGGGACTCTACGAGATGAGAAGAAATACAGCAGGTAATCTTTCGGGTGGAGAGAAGAGACGCCTTGAGATTGGAAGAAGTTTAACCCTGAACCCCAAATTTTTCCTCCTTGACGAGCCTTTTTCAGGTATAGACCCAAAGACGGTTTATGAACTGCAGGATACCATTGTAGGCCTTAAGAAAGAAGGCATCGGGATACTATTAACAGACCACAACGTAAGGGATGCATTAAGGATTACTGACAGGGCTTATCTTATACACAAAGGTGAGATACTGATAGAGGGAACGCCGGAACAGATACTTGCACACCCTGACTCCAGAAAGGTCTACTTCGGGGAAAAGTTTGAGATATGAGTGTTTTCTCTTCTAACTACCTGTTCTTATAGATGAAGTTTTTTCTTCAAAAAGCAGAAGGACAGAGAGGTTGTTGACAGTTGACTACAAAATGTATATAATTGACTACAAAATGTATACAGAGGTAATTTGTGCTTAATTATCTTTTTTCATCAAAAACGAGGGTTGAGATTTTGAAGTTATTTTTATTTAATTCTGAAAATAGTTTTTATCAAAGACAGATTTCATTGCTTAAAAGCCAGTCTATAAGAGGAGTTCAAAGAGAAGTAGAAAAACTGCAGAAGATTGGTTTGATAGAAGCATCTATTCAAGGGAATCGTATCTACTACAGGGTAAATAAAGAGTGCCCAATCTTGGAAGAGTTAAAAAGGATACTGTTAAAGAGTGTAGGTATAGCAGAGGTCCTGAAAGAGAATCTCAATAGAACTCCAGATATCAGAGTTGCGTTTATCTTTGGGTCCTATGCCAGAGGTGAAGAAAGTTTGTCAAGCGATATTGATTTGTTTATTGTCGGTAGTATCACCTCAAAAGAGTTGTCTACAGTTCTATCCAGACCCAAGAAGGAATTAGGTAGAGAAATAAACTATGTATTATATCCATTGGAAGAATTTAAAAAAAAGATAAGGCAGAATGACCATTTTTTGAAGACTGTTTTAAGAGAAAAGAAGATATTCATTATAGGTGGCGATAATGAACTTGGAACAATTGGTAAATCTGGGTAAATTAAAATATCACAAAACATCACCAAAAGAAATTTCGGAACTACTTAACGTGATAAATAGAGATATAAAAGATGCAAAGGTGAAGGGTATTTCCTCTGACAGAAAATTTGCCACTGCTTATAACGCTATTTTACAGTTAGCCACAATTCTTCTTTATTGTAAAGGGTACAAACCAGAAGGTGCAGGACATCATTTTACTGTATTCCAAGCGATGAAAGAGATAATGGTTAAGGAGTATCATAAACTGGCAGACTATTTTGATTCTTGCAGGGTAAAAAGAAATATTGCTGATTATACCAATGCAGGAAGAATATCAGAAGCCGAAGCGGAAGAGTTGGTAAAAGAATCAGAAGAATTTTTAAAAACAGTTCTCAACTGGATTTCTACAAATTGTCCATCTTATTATAAAGATAAACTGAAATTCCGACATAAGGGAATTGTAGAGAAAAGGAAGTAATTTCGGTGCTCGGAAACAGGCTTTGCCTTGACTCCAGTGCAGATAAGAACTACGGTGA
>CAYOYL010000153.1:0-4333 GCA_964408175.1 uncultured bacterium | reverse complement strand
GAGAGGTTGCCCTCAAAGACACCATCCATAAAGAGTTTAAGTTTTTCACTGCGGCAGGAGTGTTTGAGTTTCTGTATCGCCTTTGCTTCTATCTGTCGTATCCTTTCTCTGGTCAACTGGAAAGAATTTCCAACCTCTTCAAGTGTTCTCGGATATCCTGCTTTGTCCAGACCGAACCTCAGACGTACTATTTTTTCCTCGCGTTCGTCAAGGATTAACAGTGCTTTTTCCAGTTCCTCTCTGAGTAAGGCATGCTTGGCATGTTTAAGAGGGTCAGGGTTTTCGTTGTCTTCAATAAAATCGCCAATGGTGGTTCTTTCTTCATCCCCGACAGGCATATCCAGAGATATGGGGTCAGGCCTCATAGACTTTCTTATGGTTTTTATCTTGTTGACTGACAGGTGCATCTTTTCCGCAATGTCTTCATTTGTCGGTTCATCATTTTTTGACTGTGAAAGATTTGCCTCTATCTTTTTCATCTTGTTGATTTTTTCTATCATATGAACCGGTATTCTTATTGTTGCGGAGTGGTCTGCTATTGCTCTTGTTATTGCCTGTCTTATCCACCAGGTTGCATAGGTGCTGAATTTGAATCCTGTTCTGTACTTAAACTTTTCAACCGCCTTCATCAGTCCTATGTTGCCTTCCTGTATGAGGTCAAGTATTGAAAGTTTAGGATTGCTGTACCTTTTGGCGATATTTATTACAAGCCTCAGGTTTGAACTTATCAATCTTGCCCTGAGTTCAATAAGTTCTATTTCACATTTTTCGTAACACCTTCTGTTGGTAAATTTTTGTTTTTGCATCTGGTGCAGTTTCTTCTTTGAGTCTTCAATCCCCTTGGCTATGAAAACCTCTTCTTCATGTGTGAGCAGTGTATATGTCCCTGCGCCTTTTAAATAAGACCGTAAGGGATTTCTCGCCTCGTCTGTATCCACTTTTTTTTCTTTCTCTACGGGAAAGGGCTCTTCCTCATCTATGTCAATGTCCCATGATTCAAGTTCGTCAAATAACTCAAGTATCGCATCCTGATTGGTGATGTCCATAGGGAGAATGTCATTTATCTCGTCCCATGACAGGTGTTTTTTCTTTTTCCCGAGAGATATAATTTCGTTAATTTTGTTGTTCTTCTCCGCTTTTGAGAGATTCTTCCTTTTTCTTACTTTGCCCATTTCCTACTCCTTTTTCAGTTCAAAAAGTAAATCTTGTATTTTCACAAGTTCTTCATTATAGGAAATTCCATTATCCTTTTTATCTGCAATCTTCCGTTTCATTTCCTCAACCTGCCTGTAAATGCAGGATTTGTGAATTTTTTTCAGGCAGTCTTGAAAAATCTTCTGCTTCCTGTCCTGTAAGAGGGTTGAAGTGGTTTTGACTGAGACGCCTGAAATCCAGTTCCCTGTTTCTGTATCCACGTTGCTGATAAGATTTGCAGGGGTGATGTTTACGTTGTTTGCAAGGAGTTCTTTTGAAGTCGTGGCGACAAGTTCCATCCTCTCAGTTAAAAGGCCTTTCCATTCAGCAAGTTGATTCCAGAAACTGTTTTCCGACAGCAGAATTTCTATCAACATATTTTCCGCTGACTCACTGGGGGTATTTTTTTTTACCTCAGTTTTTTCTCTGTTGTCCTTTTCAGATACTGTCGTATCCTGAAGGTATGCAGTCAAGACGTCCTCTTTTAAGTCCAGTTTACCAGCAAGTATTTTTATATGTTCTGTTTTTTCAATCTCATCGGGTATAACGGAAATAAGTCTTAAAATTTCTCTTGCGACAGCAGACTTGCCTTTTGGGGTGCTGATATCGTTTTTCTGCGAGGCAACGTTTAAAACGAACTCGAGAAAACCTTTGGACTGGTGCATCATCTTTTTAAAGGTTTCTATTCCGTACTCGTCAACAAACCTGTCCGGGTCAAAGTTAACAGGAAGAAGGCATATCTTGGTTTCAAATCCTCTACTTAAAACGCTGTCAAGGTTTCTTAAACTTGCCCGTATCCCTGCCTCGTCAGAATCAAAAACAAGCAGTATCTTATCGGTAAACCTTTTGAGAAGATAAAGATGGGAATCGGTTAAAGAAGTTCCCATAGGAGCCGCGCAGTTTTCAATCCCGTTGCTGTGAAGTTTCAAAACGTCAAAGTATCCTTCAACGAGCAAAACAAATTTTTTCTCTTTTATGGAGTTTTTTGCCCAGTTCAGCCCGTATAGAAGTCTGCTCTTGTTAAATACCACATTCTCACCGGTATTCAGATATTTAGGGATAGAGGTTTCATCAAGTCCCCTGCCGCCAAAGCCCGCTATGTTTCCCTGAAGGTCAAATATAGGGAACATTATCCTGTTTCTGAAGATATCAACTCCGTTTTCATTTAACAAACCCGCACTGATAAAATCTTCCCTGTCAAGTTTGTTCTCACTGATTTTTTTTGACAGGAAGTCTTTCTGATTGGGAGCAAACCCGAGTGAGAAACGGCTGATTTCCTTTTCGGTCAGGTTCCTTTCAAAGAGATAATCCATTGCTCTTTTACCAATGGACGAAAGGAGTGCTTCCCTATAACATTTTGCGGCGAATTCATTGGCCTTGATAAGTTCTGTTCTCTTTTCCTCATCAACAGGTTTATATCCAGAGATGTCTATCTTTACCCCTGCTTTTCTGGCAGCTGTGATAACCGCCTCGGTGAAGGAGATATTTTCAATAGCCATAATAAACTTGATTACGTTGCCCCCGATTCCGCATCCAAAGCAGTGGAATATCTGTTTTTCGGGATTGACTACAAAAGAAGGGGTCTTCTCCTCGTGGAAGGGACACAATCCCTTAAAGTTCTTTCCGGATTTCTTCAGGGTTATGTACTCTGATATTACCTCTACAATATCCAGTTTGTCTATTATGGTATCTAACTGAGAGGATAACGAAGAATCTTTTGCCATATAATCTTATTCCCACCTTTATTATTTATTAATAAGAAGTTATACCCACCTCTGTTTTATATGTCAAGAGTTTGGAAGATTGTAGAATTTCTGAAGGTTGTTGGTGTGCTGTTTCCAGCAGACCTTAGAAGAGATACCCGTATTTTTTACCGAATGCCATGATGTTTTCAAAAGAGGAAACTCCTGAGGTCGCACCTATGGAAGTGGCTATTTTGGCACCGGTGAGGTTTGCCAGCATCCCGCATCTTTCAAAAGAGAAATTCCTGGACAGACCTGCGATAAATCCTGCAGCATAAGCGTCTCCGCATCCTGTAGTGTCAACAACCTCTATGTCAAGTGCTTTGAAGTGGTGTTGCTCAGAATTGTTCATTATGAAGGAGCCTTCTTTTCCCATCTTCAACCCGACATTCCTAACTCCACGGGAAAGGAGAAAGGAGGCAACGTCCTCTGGAGCATATTTCCCCGTGAGCATCCGAGCCTCTTCTATACTGGGAAGAAAATAGTCCACATAGGGCAAAGACCTTTCCAGAAGTGTTAACCACCTGCCTGTGGAGTCCCATGCGGTATCAAGGCAGGTTGTCAGTCCTTCTTCTTTAGATTTCTTCAATGTTTCTGCCATAGGGGCACCATCAAAATTAGGCATTAGTAATGCTCCTGCAATATGAAGTATGGAGAATTTTTTTATAAAGTCAAAGTCTATCTCGTCAATCTTAATGTCCGCATTTGTCCCAACGGAGTGTATGAATGAGCGCTCGCCGTCAGCATGGATGAAGACTGCTGTACCGGAGGTATTTGTCGTATCACTTGTCATCATTCTTGATACATCCAAGCCCTCTTCCTTCAACCTGTTAAGCAGAAATTTCCCGAGGTTATCACTGCCGACCTTTCCTATAACTGCAACGTCAACCCCCATTCTTTTTAAAACCACGCCGGTATTTGAGGCACAGCCACCGATGTGAAGTTCTGTCCTGTCAGTAAGAATCAGTTTGCCTTTCTCTGGCATTCTCTCAACAGGCTTAACCAGAAAATCACCTACGACGATACCGAGACACGCAACATTCTTATCAGCCATAGTTTTCCCCCGGGCAAAGCCGGTTTCCGAGCACCGAAACCGCTTTCTTTTCTCTATTTATAATTATGTCGAAATTCCAGACTGTCTTATTAACAGAGAAGATATTATTACATCTGTTTCTACCTGTCAATTTTTTATTGTTTTATACCCTCTGCTGCGCGGTATAAACTCTCATTTTTTCAGGTCAGACAGCAGAATGCTAGTGTCGTGTCTCATAAATTTCTTTACTTTTGCTGTATTCTCGTTACACGACACTTTTAGGCAGGGGGCAAGCCCCCTCCTAACGTCACAGAAACCGTTCCTGTTCTCCCCCAGACGTGAGGGAGCATTTCTTGCATACTAC
>CAYOYL010000152.1:0-2700 GCA_964408175.1 uncultured bacterium | reverse complement strand
CCCAGACTGATGAAAAGGTCCATCCTCGGCAGTAACCCGTTTCTGGTTTTGACAACCTCCAGTTCCCCTTTCTGAAGACTGAGACGCGCCTGATTCAGGTCAGGCCTCATACGAAGAGATACAGCGGAATGGGACTCTACATCGTCAAGATTAACCTCAGGCACGGCAGGCATATTCTTCAGTATTATCTCCTGTTTCCACAGACCCTCTACGGGGGGATTAAGAAGTCTGAGAAGTTTGAGATGCGTGGAATCAAAACTGCTGTGGGCATTTATCAACGCCTCCCGCCGCAGAGCAACCTCAGCTCTGGCTGCTGCAATCTCTATCTCTGCAAGCGTTCCCACATCTATCTTCTCCTCGGTTTCTCTGAGTTGCCGTTCTGCCAGTTCAAGAGACCGCTCGTAGATTTCAATCTGCTGACGAACAAGGGCATACCTCCAGTATGTCATCTCAACATCGGCAACAAGAGACTCCGCAAAGCCTCTCAGTTCATACTGAGATGACAGTGTATCCAGTTTTGCCTGCCTGATGCTGGCAAGGTTAAAGTCCGAACCAAAACCTCTCAGAATGGCCTGAGTAAATGTAAGCCCCAACCTCGCAGAGTATTTATCACTGTAAAGGTCAGACCAGTCCCTGTCGGCTGTCAGCCCGACAGATACCTCTGTACCTGCAGGTAGAAATTTTGAAATACCCATGGTAATATCTGTCACTCCACCTGTAACATCCGTATCTTCCGCGGACCTTTTGCGGGATGCGGAGAGTCCTGCTGAAAGAGATGGGTCAAAAACAGCCTTTCCCTGCTCTTCATAGGTTTCGGCGATAGAAGGAGTCAGCCGCTCAACCTTCAGTGCATGGTTGTTCTCAAGAGCCATAAGGATAGCATCCCCGAGTGTTACCTCCAGTGCATTCTCCACTGATACCGGAGAATCCGCTGTGCCAGTGTTTTTCTCTGCATCTGCAAAGACGAGGGTTGTGCTGAAAACAACAGACGCACAGAGAACCACTACAGTTACAGGTAATGCATATAAATATTTTGGAAACATGTTAATCCTCCTAATGTGAAAGTTTGGATTTTTTCTCCAGGTGGCTCTCAAAGATAAAATAGACCACGGGAACAATAAATAACGTAATCAGGCTGGATACAAGAAGCCCCCCGATAACCGCCCGTGCCAGAGGCGCTTGAAATTCTCCACCCTCGCCGAGTCCGAGAGCCATGGGAACCAGAGCGAGCATGGTCGTAAAGGATGTCATCAGAATCGGACGCAGGCGCCGGCGCCCTGCCTCTTCTATTGCCTCTCGCAGAAGCAGTCTGTCCCGGCGGCGCAGAAGGTTGATATATGCTACAAGTACAATGGCATTGTTGACAACAATACCTCCAAGCATGATACTGCCGATAAATGACTCCATATTAAAGGTGGTACCTGTGAAAAAGAGCATCCAGATAACACCGATGACGGCGGGAGGCACGGAAAACATTACCACAAACGGGTCACGCAGAGATTCATAGAGGGAGACCATAACCATATAGACAAGCAGAAGTGCCAGTATAAAGACACCCGTAAGTTCCCTGAAGGTCTCCTGTTGTTCCTCGTATTCACCTGTAAAGTTTATGGTGAAACCGTTGGGTACGGGTATTGATTGTATATTCTTTCTCGCATCGGTAAGAATGGACCCGAGGTCCCTGTCTTCACTAACGTTTGCGGATACGGTTATGATACGCTCCTGGTCTTTTCTTTCAATACTGACAGGACCGCTGTCCGGACGCAAATCCACAAAGTTTCTCAGTATCACAGGTTCTCCAGTGGTATTTGTCACCGTAAGGTTCAGTATCTCCTCCAGAGACATCTTATCAGCATCTTTGAACTGGACGAATATTCGGTACTCGTCTCCTGCATCCCTGTAGTAACTTGCCGTAGTACCTCCAATTGCAGTCTCAAGCATTTCGGCTACGTCGGATACGGTCAGGTTCATATCCGCCGCCTTCTGTCTATCCACAATGACAATCTCTTCGGGGTTTCCGGACTCACGGCTGACGTCAACATCCGTAACACCCTCCACCTGTTCCACCGCCCTTTTGACCTGTTGCGCAAGGGCATCGGCAGTATCCAGAGCATAGCCCCTGATTTCCACCTGTACCCTCTCAGTGCCTCCGGCACCGCCCATCATCATCCTGGTAAACATTCCTGTTCCTGCGCGGGTGCGCACAGTCATTCCCGGAACATTTGAGAGTTTACGGCGCAGCGCGGATGCCACCTGCTCACTGGAACGCGTCCTCTCAGACTGCGGTTTGAGGGATAAACGTATCTGTCCGGAATTTGCCCCGGATGACATCGGTCCGAACCCGCCTCCTATAGTCTCCACCCAACTATCCACATCTTTTGAAATCTCCTGTACAACCACTGACTCAACGGCACGGAACTTCTCTTCAACCACGGAAAGTCTGGTTCCAACCTCCATCTCACCGATAACACGAACCTCGCCCTCATCGCTTGTAGGCATAAGTTCCACGCCTACCAGTGGTATCAGAAGGAGACTCCCGATAAATAGTATAACCATACCTGTTAGAACCCTTGCCCTGTGTAAAAGAGTCAGGTGCAGAATCTGTTTGTAAAGACCATCCAGTTTTTCAAACATACTGCCGCTGACTCTGAATAACCTGTGGGTAAGATTCTCTTTAGACAGAGCAGTAAGATTTACAGG
>CAYOYL010000151.1:0-10169 GCA_964408175.1 uncultured bacterium | reverse complement strand
TGCCAGATAACAAAAATATCGCCCTTTCTTTTCAGATGGGACGGCTCGGCGGCATTGGAGATGGCGTCCATTTTGTGGTCAGGGTTAATGGAAAAGAGGTATGGAGGCAGTTCAGCGAGCCTAATAAAAGGAGTTGGATACCGGTGGTTATACCTATGAAAGAGTATGCCGGACAGAATATCGTGCTCAGCCTTGCGGTTGACTGCGGACCTTCAGGTTTTAATACCAGCAATGACCTTTCTTTCTGGGGTGATGTAAAACTTATAGAGAAACAGTAATACCTTCCACTCCCATTTTTCATATCATAATATTCCTGATTAAGATAAAATGACAGCCGCACCCTTCAGGGTGCGTTGGTTGAGAAATGCGGCTGCCGATAACATAAACTTGACAGTTGATGGGATGTATGCTATGTTGACAATAGGACATAAAGTAACAACCTGACTCTAACGGGTAAGGGAGGGAAACATGGGAAGCAGGAAAGGGTTCACCCTCATAGAACTTCTGGTGGTTATTGCCATCATAGCGATACTGGCAGCAATGCTTCTTCCGGCACTTTCAAGGGCAAGGGAGAGGGCAAGGGAGGCAACCTGCATCAGCAACCTGAAACAGATGGGCGTGGCACACTCAATGTATATGAATGACTATGGATATGTTGTCAAACTTGTTACAACTGCATGGACAGAGAGCTGGAAGATGAGATTCCTGCCGTATATGAGTAACAATACGGGCGTCTTTTTCTGTCCATCTGCAAAGGAGATGAAGGAAAGGCAGAACTATTTTGAAAACACTTACCATGACAGACGTGCAAGAATACTGGCAGGTGGTTATGGGCTGAATATGTTCACAAGATATCACGGTTATATGGAGACCTATCCTCTATATGTAACACCAACGTCAGCCCTCAGGAATACCGGCACCCTGATTCTTATAACTGACAATACCATGCCGGGAACAGGTCCCAATACATGGGGGGTCAATACATGGTATAACTACGAAGAGGTGGATGGTGGATATAACTTCTGGAATACTACACCCTACCTTTACAAAAGGGTTTCTAAAAGACACAGAGGCGGGACAAACGTGCTTTTTCTCGGGGGCAATGCCTCCTGGGAATCTTTTGACGATATTGTAAGGCCTGATATATACAACTATAAGGGAATCTCCGGAAAGGCAAGGTGGTATGGAGGCAAGGCAACCTGGTAGCAGGCAGGGTTAGGAGGTGATAAAAATGAAGAACAGGACTGAGGGATTTACACTGATAGAACTGCTGGTAGTTATAGCCATCATAGCAGTTCTTGCTGCACTGTTGTTGCCCACCCTTGAGATTGCCAGACAAAGAGCAAGGACCTCTGTGTGTATGAACAACCTGAAGCATCTGGGACTGTCGTGGCATATGTACGTTGCCGAATACAAAGAGTTTACCCCGACCGTGGACCAGGGCAACCGTTGTTACCCACACCCGGGTAACTACCATAAACACTGGATTGTTTATCTTGCACCGTATCTGCCACAGATTAAAAACATCTATCCGTATGTGCCTCTGTCATGGGCAGGCGAGAACTTCATTACCATCTGCCCATCGCCATCCGGAATCCCCTTTTCTGCAACATCCAGGAACAATCCGGATACAAGCGTGAGTGAGGTCCTCAACTATAGTTATATGTACAACTATTCCACCTATGACCATGGTCATGGCTCAATCCCTCCCAATTACGGCTCAATTCCTCCTCTTGTTGTGGGCGGGGGCTCTGAAGGCGGTGGAGTGAGGGGGCTGAGGCTGTCAGAGGCGCAGAAACTGCCGTCCAAGTACCAGTGGGTACTGAGCTGCTATACGTGGTACCACTATCCACCCACCCATCCAGGAGCAACACCGCGAGGCAGAGGAAGCTGGATAAACAGGTTATACATTGACGGCAGTGTCAGCCTTATATATGCTCCGAACTACACGGATAATTATGCCGGTTACTGGACAACTGCTGGAGAGAACACCCCATATGATTGACATCCGGAACCATCCCTAAGATATGGAGAAATTTGTTACTGTAAAAAAAGTCTCTCCCTGACCCATGCCTCACGTATATCACGGTGCACAGATAAAAGGGCCTTCTTTGATTTTTGTAAACCTGCCAGCCCGGGCATATCCCGTACCAACAGATAGTTATCAAGTGCAGACTTGTATTCCGTTTCTGCTTCGGCAAGCCGGCTGCCAAATTTTTCCACAAGTAAAGGGTGCTGCGGCAGTTCCATAGAGTCTGTTATCAATGGAACGGGAAGTTCTAAAAGACTGATATCTTTAACCTCACCTTTGATATCCTGTTCGGAACCTAAAAACCTCTCAATAGATAGGGTATATACCTCCCCTGTCCAGTCACCCAGTACCATACCAACCTCTGCAGCAGGATTCTTGGGCCTTATAACGGTTCTTACCACAGTACGGTCAGATGTTCCATCAGCCTTCACGCCGCCGCTGATGACAACGCTCTCTACATTATCGGGGTTTACCGCCAGTACTGTCCCGGAATCACTATGGGCAAAACGATTAAAGTAGACAAACCTCAGATTATCAGATGCAGTAAAAACTAAAGGTTCTCCAGTTAAGACCCTCTTTTCTGAACCTGCTGCCAGCCAGCGCTGCCTTTCCCAGTGCCCCCTATCACTATAGTCATACGGCTGACAGTTAAGAGAATACTCAAGGTTTTCAATCTTACGCCCCTTCGGCGGTGAATATTTCAGGGTCATACCGAAACGGTCCATATTACCCTGCCATCCGATAAACCTCACCAGAAGCAGTCCACCCGCTACATCCTGCCACATCACCTCAGCAACTATACGGTCGCTGGTAACCTCACGCAGGTCAGTGTAGAGCACCCTGCCCATGCGCGTTGGGGACGGCAATGGTTTCTTGTCTTCTACAAGAAGTATTTCTGCATCAAGGAAACTCCACGGACTCCAGTTTGCAGCCATATAACCTGCAGGTCTTTTGCCTTTGATACCGACGAAGGTATCCCCCCAAACCTGACGTGCTGGAGGAAACCCTGTTTCAGGGCTGATTCGCTGGGTTACGGTGAAGCCAAACGCTCCAAACCGCAAATCAAAGTTTTTCTCAATGTATCCCTTCCTTTCAGGAGTTTCAAGAACAACCTCCGAAGACCTCTCAGCAGCAACAAACGATGGGTCTGTTATAAAACCCTGACTGTTAACCTGTCCATGAGATGCCGCTGACAGTACCAATAGAATAGAGATAACCGATGCTAATCCCCTTTCTCTTATATATCTAACAGACAAGATATCTATTGAAAATTTTCCTGTAAAACTATGCATGGTAAACCTTCTTATCAGCGGGCACTGAGGGATTTCTTATTTCACCGCCTTCTTACCAGTGACATTAACTATAAGGGAGGTGCTTTTACCGGAGTTTATATCGGTGGCGATGAATCTCCAGTCCCCTGGCAAATCGTTATGAGCAACGGTCAAAGGCACCCTCAACACAGTTCCTGAATGCAGTTTCAATACCTTCCTGAACGGGAAAAAACACCTGCCTTCAGGGTCCACTGCTTCAAGCCGAACCACATGCACACCCCGGAAGCCACCGGCAGATAAAACATCAAGGTTGAGACTGATTGTATCTCCATGATTAACAATGATTCTGTCGGTTGATATCTTCACCCCTGTTACCTCGTAAGGCATCAAGGCGTAAGCGCGGTGCCCATTTTGCGGCAACTCATCCCTCAGTGTATTGGACCTTCCCAGATACCTCCCGGAACGGACCTCATAGATATGCATCTTCTCAGGCAGGAAGAACTCAAAAGGACGACGGTCACCCACAAAGTCACCGCATCCAAGGTCCGCTATCCCAACAAGATATCCTTCTCCAAGACGAAACGGACTGATTCCGAGACCTGGTGTCTTTTTGCCATCGCTGGTAACGTTAAATTCGCCCTGTATGCCCGCAAGATAAAGCACTGCCTTTATTACCTCGTACCATGGCTGCCAGATTTCTCCGCCTTCCATACGGTAGGTTGCATAACTGGCAAATGACGCATTGAAAAGAACAGCCCTGCCGTTGCCAAAACTGTTAACCATAAGAACAGGTACCTTGCCGATACTACCAAATGTTCTGGATGTATTTGGCTTTACCCTCGGGTCAGCCAGTGCAGTTCCAAAATCCATAATAGGGATGCCGTCCGCAAGTGCACGCCCTGTTAGCGTACCGCGAACCTGCACCTCAGAGACCTCAGAATCAGTAGTTACTCCAAAGATATCATCAAGGGCAGGGTGTGCACGCAGGTTCCCGTTCGGGAATCGGATGCCGGGACGAACATCCGCCACCACCACCCCACCATCCCTGACAAACTCCCTGATTGTAGATGCTTCAGCATCGGACAGACTATTGGTTCCCGGTAATACCAGTAGTTTGGTGTGATTTTCCGACAGCCAGTCTCCTGCGAGTTCGTCGTCAGTGATAAAATGCGGGTTAATGATGGCATCCTGCAGTGCAGCATGAAACGCCCTGATGCTGTTGTATTCTGTGACTATCGGCTTACCTTTCTTTTCCAGTTCATCACAAAGACCCGAGGTTTCACTTCCAAGAACTGCCACAGGGTCAAAGACACGCCGTCCTGAGGTAAACAACTCACCTATCCCTGACGTAATCTCTTCCAGTACCTCCATCTGGTACCTGGCATGCTTATCAGAAAGATTGATACCGCCCTCTATCCCCCCTCCAGCAGACATCATCCAGTAATAGATGCTGTTACCCCCGGAAAACAACACATCCCAGATTTGCGAGCGGCGCCCGTACATCATGGCAGGCTTCTCCCCGTATGAGCCGAGACAGGACCCGAAATAACCATCCCTGTACATGCGTCCCCGGGATATCCCCACATTCACCTCAAAGTTCCTGTGATAGGGAGCAAAGTAATCAACGGTACCAGCCACGTCATAGAGAGCCTGTCTGTAAAAGCCTGCGTCGCTGCCAACAGCCGCATCGGAATTTATAGATTCTGCCGATTCCTTTATCCATTTCATATACTCAATCCACCTGCTATCAAGAAAACGTCGGGCATCAATCATTGGGGCAGTAACGCCTGCCTCATAAGATTTCTTAATAGACCTGTGATTTATCACCCCCCAGGGGTTGCTGTCCACATCCCTCTGTCTCTGTGCCATAAATGTTCTGGCATCCTCGCAAGGAAGCGGATTACCACGGTCTTTCAGTATTTTGAGCATCTCCGGCTCTACAATACCGAAGCCTCTGAGCGAACCGAAATACGGAGGTTCTTTAATCTTCCATGCTGCGGCTGTTTCCGTTATCCCCCCATACTTTTTCTTCAACCACCCATGAAACTCTTTAATGACATAAGGGTCATACGGCAACCCGCCCTCCGGCGTCTCCACCTTAAACCCTTCTTTCCATCCCCATAGATTCAGTGTCTCCTTCAGACCACCGTACTCTGACTGCAGCCAACTGTGGAAACCCACTGCCGTATAGGCGCCAGGGCACAGTTCCCTTGCTGCGGAGGAATCATCCGTCAGGTTGAATCCGCGGTGACCAAAACGTTTGAGTTCGGATGTCATAAATGCGGCTCCCTCACGCATCTCCCTTTCCACATGCGGCTCCTCCCAGTCTAAAATACGGTCTTTCTGCCAGTCCCAACCATCTGGAGAAACTGCCCTGAAGTACGGGTGCATCTGTATATCGCTCCAGGCGTTTGTCTCTGCCTGTATCACATCCCCGGAAGAATAAGGGCGGTTGCTTAAAAATCCCAGCCGGCGGAAAAACTCAAGATGAGCCGCCCCTTCCGGAGAGGGGAAACTTAACAGTGTCCCGAGCGGATGAAAACCCTCTCGGGTAGAGCCTGTCTTTGGGCTGGTTATATTTATGTATCCCTGCGAAAGCACCCGTCCATTAGCATCAAGAACATCCACCTGCACCCTCCATATCTGTCCGTCAAGCCCCTCGGAAAGAAAACTGTAATTTACTATTCCCGGTACAGCAGGCTCTTCCAGCAGACCTACCTCCCTCCAGTAGCGGTCAACAAGGGTGGTCCGTATTCTGGCACCAGCAGGTACACCTGCAGCCTTAACGGTACCTTCAAGTTCAACACCGCGAGGTGCCCCCTCAGGATACCTGAATGTTATCTCCGGTGGCACCACGCCACGGTCCACAAAAACAAACGTACTGCCCCAGTCAACTGTCTCCCCCGAACCGTTCTCAACCCAGAGGTCAAGGAAACGGCGTCCGGCGTCATGAAAACCAACCTCTGTAAGCGTAAACCTTGTCTCCCCCTTCTGCAGATGCAAAGGGAACCTTCCGCAGTCGGAAATCTTTCCCCATGTATCGCGTATCTGCCAGCGTAAGGTTCCGCGGAATGGAGAACCTCCAGTTAAGGTAACTGTCGGCGTTTCATTCCCGCTGGAGATACCCTTTGGGGTAATATCGGTTACAGACACAACAGGATTGTATCCTGAGGCAAGCAGTATCAGTTTAACCGCATGGCTGTAGTGGTAGTCTGTTTCAACCCACATGCTCCTGTTCATAGAGATATGCGGCAGTAAGGTGCGGGCCCATCCGCGCCTTTCCCAGTGGGTACCTGTTGAAGAAAATACCACCCTACCCTTTCCAAGTTGTGAAACTGTTGTCTTCCCGTAAGTGTGCTGTTTTTCAACAGGGCTGTATCTTAGATTACCGAACCAGAAATTATAGGAGAGATATTTAGTGCTTTCAGAGAGTTCCAACCTGCGCAGACCCTCATAAGGGATGCCCGCTATGACCAACTCTCTGGTTTTCAATCCGAGGAACCTCGTATTCAAGATATCCTCATGGTCAAACAGGTCAATGATAAGCAAACCTGTTCCTTCTTCTTTGACCCGCCGCAGAATCTCATACTTCACATCTGCCGGGATATGCCCAGAATTTACCCTTGACAAAACAAAACAGTCAAACCGTGGACGACTTCCCAGTGCCTTATAGAATGCCTCGCGCCCTCCTGAAAAAAAATGGTCTGCGAGTACCACTGAATCTATCGGGAAACGCCGGTTGAGAGCGTACAGTTTATCCTCAACCAGACCGTTGGTAATAAACATTACAGTGGGACGGTCTCCGGCGAACCTTTCGGGAACAATCTTCATATAGCGCGGCCACACCTCTTCTATCCATTCAGGTCCACCATGTAAAAACGGCCCGCCGGCATCCGAGCCCGGATGGTTATACCCCACAGGCAGTCTCAGCGGTGACCGGATACAACCGGGTAGAGAGGCATAAGAGATACATTCCCCTGTTGCGGAAAAACCCGCCAACAGGAACAGAAAGATCAACACTCCCAATCTGCCGTATAATCCTTGTCGGGTAGACATCTTCTTAAAACTTTATCACGCATACTGTAAATTTGCAACCTTAACCTCTGATTGCGGCACTGACATAAACTTGACAGTTGAGGAGGTATTATGCTATGTTGATAATAGAAGTGACAACCTGATTCTAACGGGTAAAGGAGGGAAACATGGGCAACAGGAAAGGGTTTACTCTCATAGAACTTCTGGTGGTGGTAGCGATAATAGCGATACTGGCAGCAATGCTTCTTCCGGCACTTTCAAGGGCAAGAGAGAGGGCAAGGCAGGCTGTTTGCATGAGCAACCTGAAACAGATGGGACTGGTACTGGGGATGTACTCCAGTGACTTTGGCGGATACCTTCCACCATATCAATACTCCACCAGTATAAGATGGTTCCACCTCAGTTCTTACCTGTATCCATACTGCGGAAATCCCAAGATGTGGCAGAGCATCATACAGGGCTGTCCCAGTCTTCACCGTTATCTGGGAACAGTGATATCTTCGGCATATCCCACCTATGCTCTCAATGCACACTTCCTGCCTCATACCTCATTCTGGCACTTTGTAAAAACAGACAGGGTACTGGGAGCAACGCACAAGTTTGCAATCATATGCAGTAGTAACGCTGCAGGCTACTTCCGTGCAGCCAACGGCAATAAGGGACTGGGACCTATTATGCCTCACAACGACGGATTCAATGCACTGATGGTTGCAGGAAACGTAGAGTGGATAGGTCCCTCTGTCGTTGCGGCGCTGGCAGCAGAGAACCGTTACGGACCCGTTACCAGTTATTATCTGCGCCACGAAAACGGCAGCGGCGGGTACAGTGACAATCCCTACTAATGTCCGGCGGAGGAAAAGGAGTATAAATGGGGCTATCAAAACTGAGGTTTGTCCATATCGGGGACATGCATGTTCCTGATGACCCGCCGGGTTTTTTCAGGAGCGTCAATGAGTCTGGAGTTGATTTCATTATCACAGGAGGAGACAACGTCCAGTCAGGGATGGACTTTGAGTACGAAACCTTCCAGAAAAAAGTCGCACCATACAAAAAGACTCTTTATATAATCCGTGGCAACCATGACCGCGGAAGGTTTACAGACTATATGGAGCGGTTCCTTCCGGAAAATCGGAGAGAGCCGTCAAATGGCGGTTCAAGACAGATGTCAATCCATATATGGAACGGTGCATACTGGGATAACCATCCGCGAACAACCCTAAATCTTGCCAAACCCGAGCCGATTCACTATCCTTTCTATGAGGACGTGCAGGAATACGTTCTGCAACTGCGGGACCAGTATGAATACACATACGCCTTTGAAAAGAAGGGTTGGCGATTCATTGTACTTGACAGTTCACTGTGGATTATGAGCGATAACCAGGTGAAGTGGCTCAAGAAGGAACTCAGGCGGAGGTCAAAAATTCCCACAATAGTTTTCATACACCACAGTCTCCTTCCATGCGGCATCGTCTTTGATGCTGCGCCGCTGTGGAACCGGTGGGAGATACTTGACGCCCTCGCATCAGCCCCCTGCGTAAGGGCTGTTTTCCACGGACACCTTCATATGAGCCGCATCTGGAACTACCGGGGCATAAAAATCGTATGTACGGGACTGCACAGGATTCGTTATGTCACACTCGGAGAAAAAGATGTTGAGGATATTACCCCTCTTGAAAAGTATGAAAACAACGGTATGGGACAGGAATTTGAAAACAGGTACTTCTTCATTACAGGACGGACAGGGAGGATGTTCCTGCTGAAGGACAAAAAACTCTTGCATATACGCCGCGAAGGTAAGAGACGCAGTGTTGTACCCATGAGCGGGTATATCTGGGCGGAAAAAAGATGTAGTGAGGATGTGGGTGTTGAATGGAAGTTTTTCATTGACGAGTCTGAGGTCAGAAAAGACTACCGGCTGGGTGTTAATTTTGCGGTCTCCGGAAGATGGGCCTTACAGGTGATAGGTCCTGCCAACCAGATACTGGAAGAAAGAAAGGGAACAGGTAAGGGTGATTACAGGGTGGAAGAGATAGTGCTCTCTTTCTACAGGTCAGGCACCTACAGGATAAGATTTTTCCAGCCGGCAGGACAGCACAATATTCAGGGGCGGGTGGCATACTTCGCTCTGGTTGCCCCCGTATCCCCGAGGGTCCCCGACCTTCAGCAGAGAATGCCCCGCTGAAAAAACCAAAGGAGGCAACGAGATGGGTAAACTAACCGGTCTTATTATACTGGGATTGACCTGTATTATTTTACCGTTCAGTTACGGAGGAACAATGGACATATCCGGCATTGAACTGAAACCTGCCTTTTCCAGAAACACTTTTGCGAGAGACGAGGAGAATGTGAAACTTGACTGGGTGGTGAAGAACAATACTGAACACCAGATAGAGGGCAGGGTATGGATTACCGCATACGAAGAGCCGCTGATGGAGAAGCAGGAGATAAAACTGAAGAAGGGAGAGAGCGTTATCCTGAAGACGGAATTTTCTCCCTGCAGATTTCCGATAGGAACTACGGATATAATAGGTTACATTGAGAGCAAGGACGGCAAGTCTTCAAGGATAGGAGGGAGAGAGGTTTATCTTGGCCCGTGGCGCAGTCCTGAGCGCCTGCCCGTGATGGTCTGGCCGAGGATAAAGGAGACCGCCTGCATAAAGGAGACGCTGGATTCCGGTATAAACACAACCTCCTTTTCCAGCATTATCAATCTTGATGATATCATGCTTCTCGGCGGCTACGGCGGAATCCACCTGCACACCCACGGAATGGATGACGCCATCTGTATTGCGAACAATAGGTGGAAGGCTGAAGCAAAGAAGGCGGTGGAC
>CAYOYL010000150.1:0-5803 GCA_964408175.1 uncultured bacterium | reverse complement strand
CCTTTCAATTTTTTCTATTGCACCTGCAATATTATCCCTGTAATTCCTGAGATTTTCCGGGCTGTCCGACCATACAAGGACATTTTTTACCAGACCCTCAAGAGAGAGAATCTTTTCAGCACCTTCTGGGAGAGATGCTCCTGCTGCATTATCCAGTAAACTTTTTAGTTTAACCAGATACTCATAGTCTTCCAGTCCGTCACGTATATTCTCCAGTCTTACGGATGGATAGACAAACTTCTTCCCTGGAGCGGGGTATGTAAACCAGCCGTTGCCAAAGCCTGCCCCCTGAAAGTTCCATTCTTTTGCAGGCCATCTTTTTTCAGGTTCTTTCTCAACATATTGAGTCTGTCCATCAGCAACCCATCCGTTTCCTGAATAATAAAGAATCCCTTCGCCACCGTACAGGTAGACCATCCACGGAACGATTCTGAGGTCTATAGCCGGGTTGGATATATAAACGTCTGGAACCCATCTCCGCAAGGTGCGTTTACTGCCTCCGCAGATGTAGGCTATGAAGGGCTTGCCTTTTTTCTTTTGTTCGTCAAGATACTCTCTGGTCTCTTCCAGACTTGACAGTCCTGGTCCCCATGCATCAACATACTCTTCCGCCCATCCGTGATAAGCGGGGGAAGGACTCATCCCATAGTTGAACAGGGTAAAACCCTGTGTCATCTCTTTTATTGCAGAATGAAACCTGCGAAGGTAGATATTTCTTGGGTTGTCAATTCTTACTGGACCGGAAGGAGGTTCATCTATATGCTCAAGATATGACCTTTCAAGCCATCCATTGTCTACCATATACTTTTCGTATGCCTGCCAGAATGAACGCCACAGTTTTGTCTCCATTATATCTTCCGGCTCACCCATCTTTTCTCTGTCTTTTGGAAAAAGATGGGTCTTCCCTGTACGTTTATCAAGAATGGGATGTGTACGTCCGAAGGTTCCACTGAAATGGGATGTCCATCCGTTATTACAACTCAGGTCGGCACTGAACCAGTTTCCGTTTTTCAAGCAGATTTCATACCACGGCGTCAGTTTACTGAAATCAAATGAATAGTTTCCATCCTTTTCTATTGATATTCCAAGGAGAGGCGCGGCACTCAGCCAGCTCAGCTGCGATGTTACACGGTAGGTATCCAGAAATCTGACTATTGACTCATACTCTTTCAGGGTATAGTAACTTCCATAGTAGCGCGAAACATTGTGGCTGTTAGAAAACCATATGTCACTTTTCAGTCCCCACTTTTCAGGCAGGTTAAGGTCATAAACCTCTACGGAAAGCGGTACTGAAAGTTTTCCTTTATCAGATGAAAAGATTATTTTCCCTTTATACTCACCGGCATGTCTATCAGCCGGTACATATACAGTAAACCAGAACGGTGAGACCTGCCCTGGGGATAATATTCTTAAGGCGGATTCTTCCTGTGGAAAAAGGGTCTCCTCTGGGAAGTCAGGGTTTCCATGCAGTGGGATAAGCGGGTCAGGCCATCTATTTCCTGACTCAGGGACACCATCTCTACCCGGTACAGGAGATACAAAACCTACCCGGTAGACTCTTATATTTTCGGTGGTAATCAAAGCACCCTTTGGCCCTTTTAGTTCTGACACAGTCACATTTAAACCTGAAACCTGCTTCTGCCCCGGGATAAGCACCACCTGAAAACCTTCGTATTCATTGCGGGCAGTACTTATATAAGCCCTGAACACAGGACTTTCCGGGAACGGTCCTTCAGGACGCACCTTACGCATACTATCTTCTACAAAATACGTAAAGCCTCTGTTTATCGCACTCCTATCGTTGTTAAAGAACTGTAAACTTTTCCAGTCAAAACCTTGACTCCAGTCTTTAATTTCCGCAAGCAACACCTCTGCACGGTCAGACTGTCTTCTCCTTTCTAAAGGTGAGTTATCAGGTAACCCCCTTACAGATTCAAAAAGGTCATTGAAATTTTTAAACTTTTCACGGAAATCACTGCTGGCCACCTCAGACAGGTTTTTTACATAAGATTGCGTCGTTTTTAATATTTTTCTTATCTCCTCAAGAGACACTTTTGCTGGATTAGGATTCTGCGTAACAGAGGGTAAGGGTTTACCCTTTGTTGCAGGTCTTGACCACTCAATTGTCTGTCCCAGCCTGTAGTCTGTCAGAGATTTATGTATATCCGGTATACCTTCTGAAGATTCATCTGTGAGTACATAGAGGATTATTTTGTTCGTGCCTGTTTTTTTGTCAAGAACGTCGTCATTGTAAAGTCCCACAAAAATATCCACAGGCATGTTTTTCCATGCGGCACTTTCGGGGCCTATCCATGGACGCCTTAAACTTGCATAGACCTGGTATGTTTGCTTCGGGTTATAAAAAAAGGCAAACCCTGAACCTGCATTACCATTTCTTGCTGCCACCCACCCTTCTTTTAAGGCATCATCCCTGAGCCTCCCTCCCTGATAACCTGAAGGCTCAAACCCCATAGACTCTACACCTCTGTCACCGTAGTATATAATTCTTCTTGTCTCCTCCCATCTGGCATCTTTACCTGAGTCGGGAGAAAAACTGAAATGGTAGTTCATTGTGAAGTTATCGCCTGCCTTTTCAGCAGCAAAAAAATCCTCTATCTCAAGAATCGGCGACCCTGCATAAACGGTAAACGAGCGGTATAAATCCCCTTTTATGGAAGCAAAGTCGTCCCATGTCACAGACCACTCTCCATCAGGATGTCTGTATGTTCCGTTCAGAGAACGCCGGGCAATGACAGTTAATCTTACAGGTCCCTCGCTGGCCAGTTTCAGGCCTTCCCATGGACGGTCCCATTCCTGAAAGCGAGTCAGCATAAAAGGATTGTAACGGTCACCTATCATCTCCTTCCCCTGAACTGTCAGCGAGACAATACTTCCTTCAAGCCTTCTGTGAGCATGTTGCTTCCCCGGGAGAGTACGGGACGGCTCGTCCGTGGCGGCAGCACGGATGCCGATTTTGTAAATACTGTTGCCGATTTTGATATCACAAAGTTTTTCCCAGAAATCGGCTGTGGGGATGACCTCCCAGTAAAGCCCTGCATCAGAAGGTTTTTCGTTTCTATCTGCGGACATACCGTAGTAAATACGGTATTCCAATGTCCCTGCCTTCTCTGCAGAGACAAGAAAAACTATTTCATCGGAATCATTCAGCACCTCTGAATTTTTTTCTTCAGGTGAGAACCATCTGCCTCTTCTGTCCACCTGTACCTGTATCTCTCCATCTGGTCCGAAAAAACGTATTGAATCGGAAGAGACCTCTTTAAGAGAGGTCCTCTTGAGTATTTCACTTCCTGTTATTACCACCGGTTCATTCTTCCTTGTAATACCTGCCTGCTCACTCAGCCTGAAAACAAGACACTCATCTGCCTGTGGTACTTCCCACGTAGAAGATTCCGCATAAAAGGCTGTAGATAAAACAACAGAAAAAAGGAAGGTTACTGTCCAACGTATAGAGAATTTGGATGCCATAATAAATTTTTTTAAGTTTTAAAAACAGTCAACCTCACTATTATAATATTCTTCAGGATTCTGTCAACTGGAAGTAGCAAATGGTTATAGATATCTTTACCATCTTTATATCAATGATGTCTACATTCACGAAGGGTTGATAGTGGGTATGTTTCACTCGTAGTCGGCGCGCCACATGCTTGGCGAAACTACGTAGTGTCCATCTGGCGGCAGTTTGTTCTGCCACCATGCCACATGCCCGTCAAAATAGAGGATGTTTATACCCCCTGTATGGGTATATCCCAGGAAATTGCCGTTGATGTAGTAAGGATGGCTTGTGCTCGCTGATGTTGGATTGTTTCCCCATCCCACATCAGACACCCATACCTTTTCTGAAGGCTTGAGTACATGGTTGATTTTTCTTGCGAGGGTCCAGGTTGACCATATATCAGGGGTTAGTCTTATTACGTTATCATGTACTTTCCATATGGCGAGTCCGTTCATATGGTAGTTAGAACCATAGTGCCACGATGTCCATCCGAACCTGTCCCAGTGACTGGAGGTGTGGGGCCTTACCGAGGGGCAGAGAAATACATCAGTATTTTTGATATACCCATAGTCAAGAAGAAGCACTCTCCATTGGAGACTCTCCAGAATATTATAGCTGCCTCCCTCTCCCGTATAAGAATGGCAGGCGGGGAGGAGAATATCATCATAGTCATTGGAGTATATAAAGAGTGCTAACCCTATCTGCTTAAGATTATTCATACAGGAGGTTGCTCTTGCCTTCTCCCTTGCCTGGGACAGCGCCGGCAGTAACATAGCCGCCAGAATGGCTATTATAGCCACTACAACAAGCAATTCTATGAGAGTGAATCCTGAAGATTTTGTTGGGTGACTGGTAGAGAAAACAAGGTTTGCTCTTCTGAAGTATACCATGTTATGCTTTGAGGCATTATAAGAAATACGAGAGGCCGCTTCAGGAGAAATCTTTTTTGCGGCATTCATACTATCATCACCCCCTTTGAAGACTATCATACAAGTATAGCCTTGTCAAATTTATTTGACCTTTCTGGTTATTTATATTATTGTAAATGGAAAAACGCGGAGGTTGAAATGGACCTTATTACGACAATGAAGGGTTCTCTGCTGGAAGGATTCTTTCCTGAAGGCTGGGACCTGAAAAGGATTGACAGGTGCTGCAGCAACCCACCTGAAAAGATAGGTGAACGACAGGGGTGGTGGAACAAAAACTTTTCACCCGTGCCCTGTGAAACCCTTGAGGAGTTCAACGCAAAGATGGGGCATGAGATAGCCTCAGAGATTCGTAAAGCCAGAGAAGAGGATAGAAAACTTATACTTATCCTGCCTGTTGGACCTATGGGTATGTATAAGTGGATTGTATACTTTTTGAAAGAATGGAATGTCGGTTGTAAACACATCTATGGATTCAACATGGACGAGTGGAGTGACAGAAACGGGAAGACTCTTCTTCCAAACAACCCGGGCGCATTCCAAAACGCAATGCAGGATGCCCTCTACGGACCTCTCGGAAGGCTTACCGTTCCCGTAAACCAGAGATATTTTGCTACAAAAGAGATGCTGCCGAAGTATCCGTCCAAGATAAAAGAACTGAAGGATAAGGGTGCTAAGATGGTGGTGATTTTCGGAATAGGAAGGGTGTTCCACATAGCATTCTGGGAACCGCACTTTGCTGCAGAGTTCAGGGCAGAAGCAGAGTGGAAGAAACAGGACTACCGCCTCGGTGCAAAACTTCATCCCTTCACGATTGAACAGAACGCAATTACAAGTTTCAAGAGCAGAACCACTCTGGTCCCATGTTTTGCCAATACCATAGGACCCGGTATATTTCTAAAGGCAGATAGTATTATAGGGGGTGCGGACGGCTCACTCGGCAGGGGTATGATGTGGCAGGGAATGAGTCTATGGGTAACACTGAGATACAGCCCTGATATGTGGATTCCAAGCAGTTATATGCCGACCCTGCCGGGGAAACTCTTTTTTCTTAAAGAACTGTCTGGTCCTCTGCAGCCTGAATGCAACTGATAAAACTTAAAGCCCCCGTTTACACTCTCCCGAGGGGAGAGAACCTAAAGACGAGGGGGAAAGGAAGAAAAATGAATGTACTGGCTATAGGAGCACATCCAGATGACCTGGAGATTCTTTGTGGAGGCACGCTTGCCAAATACAGAAAAAATGGAGATAAGGTTTTTATGGCTCATCTGTGCAGTGGAAATATGGGTGGTAAAAATATAACGCCTGAAGAACTCGCCGCAATAAGGGATAAAGAAGCAAAGAATGCCGCTGCAATGATAGG
>CAYOYL010000149.1:0-4676 GCA_964408175.1 uncultured bacterium | reverse complement strand
AAGAATAGAAAATCAACGGTTCCTAAAGATAAAAGTTTGAAAGAAAAGGCTTCAAAATAAGGGTGTGATGCGATGATGGAAATCCCCCTGTGTCCCCCTCAAGGGGGGAGGCAGGCACTCTGTTTCTACGTAGAGTGCGGAGGGGGTGAAGGATGCCCCCCACCTGTTTCCTCCCCCGTAAAGGGGGATGATAAGTGGTTAAGATTGATCGAGTCCATCGCCCGAAGCACGAAGTGCAAGAAAGGCAGGATTTAAAGGAGTAAGATAATATATGAAGATATCAAAGTTCTCGGTTCAGCATCCAAAACTGACAATGATGGTGGTGCTTATTGTCATTATCATAGGCGGTATATCCCTGCGCCGTCTTCCCATTGACCTGATGCCCGACATTACATATCCTACCATCAATGTATCGGCAACCTATGAGAATGCCAGTCCTCAGGAGGTGGAGGAACTGATTACCCTACCTATAGAAGAGGCTATGAGTGCGGTTCCCGGGGTTGAGGAGGTATCTTCAACCTCATCCGAGGGAAGCAGCCGTGTAACAGTATCTTTTGCATGGGGGACGGACCTGGATACAGCGGCAAATGATGTACGCGACCGTCTTGACCGTGTCATCAGACAACTGCCGGAGGATGTAGACCGTCCTACCCTTTTCAAGTTTGACCCTTCCAGTATGCCCATCCTTATATTGGGTGCTTCCAGCAACCTTGACCCTATCCATCTACGCAGAATAATAGATGAACAGGTCAAATACCGTATTGAGCGTGTGCCCGGTGTAGCATCTCTTGATATCAGGGGAGGTCTTGAAAGGGAAATCCGGGTCAGTCTTGATATAGACAGGATAAAGGCACTCGGTATTCCTTTAAACAATATACTCTCTTCCATCAGGGCGAGCAATGTTACCCAGCCTGTTGGGACTGTGGAGCGAGAAATTTATGAATCTACCATCAGAATACCCGGTGAATATACAAGTATTGAAGAGATTCGCAACACAGTCGTTGCCACAGTTGATGGTGTATCTATAAGACTGATGGATATTGCTTCTGTTGAAGATACCGCAGAGAAGGTTACCCGTATCGTAAGGGTTAACGGACGTCCTGGTGTCCAACTGTCAGTTACGAAGCAGTCAGGGAAAAACACCGTGGAGATAGCGCGGGGTGTCCTGCGGGAGGTTGAAAAAATCAACAGGGATATCAAGCAGATAAATCTTATTCCCATAATAAACACTGCAGACTATATTGAGCGTTCTATATCCTCTGTAGGTTCCTCTGCTCTTTACGGAGGCATATTTGCCATCCTGATATTGTTCTTTTTTCTGCGAAGTATCGCCAGTACATCTATTATCACTGTGGCCATACCCATTTCAATCATTGCTGCTTTCACTCTTATGTATTTTGCCGGGTTCACCCTGAATGTTATGACACTCGGAGGACTTGCACTGGGTATAGGTATGCTGGTGGATAACTCTATCGTTGTGCTGGAAAATATCTACCGTCTAAGAGAGGGAGGACTGAGTGCCAAAGAGGCTGCTGTAGAGGGTGCCCAGGAGGTCACAGGTGCGGTTGTTGCCAGTACTCTTACAACGGTTGTGGTTTTTCTGCCGCTTATCTTTATGCGGGGTATGGCGGGTGTGATGTTCAAACAGTTTGCCCTGATAGTAAGTTTTGCTTTGCTCTCTTCTCTTTTTGTGTCTCTCACAGTAATTCCTATGCTGGCATCAAGATATCTGCATCCCATAAACCCTGCTGTTCTGTCTAAAGAGAGCCTTGCCCACAGGTTATTCAGAATCAGCAGCAGTATGTTTGAGAGCCTGGATACCCTGTACAAAAGAGTCCTGCACCTGTCTCTTTTACACCGAAAGAGGCTATTGATAGGAGCAGTCTTATTATTTCTCGGCAGTCTTCTGCTGATACCTTTTGTAGGTGTGGAACTTATGCCTTCAAGTGATGAAGGAGAGGTTCGTGTGATAGGTGAGATGGATGTGGGAACAAAACTTTCAGTAGTTGATAAAAAGTTTCAATCTGTTGAGTCAGTGGTTGCCCAGGAGGTTTCAAAAGAGATGGAGAGTTGGGTTGGAACGGTTGGAGGTGGATTTGGACCGATGTCTTCAGGTGCCAACTCCGGACAGATACGTATCTCCCTGAAGCCGCAGTCTGAAAGAGTCCGTTCCAGTGAGCAGGTGGCCGCTGCACTCCGACGCAAACTTACAAATATTTCAGGGATGACCATCCGCACCCGAGCCGGGACAGGGGTATTTACCAGGATGATGATGGCAGGTTCGACTGGCACTGAAAGGGTGCAGGTGGAAATCCGGGGCTATGACCTGAATACTGGTGATACCCTTGCACAACAGGTCAAAAGAGCGGTGGAGCGGGTAGAAGGCGTTACAGATGTTGATGTCAGCCGAAAGTCCGGCAGCCCTGAAGAACTTGTTATAATAGACAGACAGAAATCTGCAGATATGAACCTGACTGTATCTGACATTGCCGGTACGCTTGAAACCGCTATTGGAGGTACCACAGCAAGTTATTACAGAGAGGCAGGAGATGAGTATCGTATATTCGTCCAGTTCAAAGATGCTGACAGGATGTCTCTAAATGAGATGTTAAACCTTACAGTGATAAATAAATCAGGTGAGCCAATAATACTGCGTAATGTTGTGAAATTACGTTCTGATAGTGCTCCTGTCAGTATTGAAAGAAAAGACCAGGAACGTATCATAACCGTATCGGCAAATACCACTGAAGACAGGGACCTTGGTTCTATCCTTAACGATGCGAGGGGGTATATACAATCAATACCTGTTCCCAACGGTTTCACCATAAACTTCACCGGTGAGTACGAGGAGCAGCAGGAGACCTTCCGGGAACTTGCAGGTGTTTTTATACTGGCTCTGCTGCTTGTCTATATGGTTATGGTCTCCCTCTATGAGTCCCTGCGTGACCCGTTTGTGGTGATGTTTTCCGTGCCTCCCGCTGTCATCGGCGTTATCTGGATGCTCTTTCTCACAGGTACCACATTTAATATGCAGTCTTTTATCGGCAGTATTATGCTGGGCGGGATAGTTGTTAACAATGCCATTGTGCTGGTGGCTTATATCAATCTTCTGCGCCAGCGTGATAAGATACCACTGCGTGAAGCGATAGAAGAGGCAGGGCGTCGGCGTCTGCGTCCGATATTGATGACGTCCTTTACAACCATCCTCGCTCTGCTTCCTATGTCTCTCGGGCTCGGCGAGGGTGGTGAATTTCAGGCACCTTTGGCCCGGGCGGTCATCGGCGGGCTTCTCTTATCCAGTATGATTACGTTATTTATTGTCCCCGTTGTCTATTTCATCTTTGAGAGCCGTCTGGAGAAAAAAGGCAAACTTTCACATTAGGAGGCTGAAAATGTTTTCAAAATGTTTATATACATTACATGTAACTGTAATGGTTCTCTTCCTGTCTATCCTTTTCATCTCACCCTGTTTCTCTGTATGTGCAGAGGAAAATGCTGACACAGTAACTTCTACGGTGTCAGTAAAGAATGTACTGGAGATAACACTCGGGGATGCCATTCTTATGGCACTGGAAAACAACCGTGCACTGAAGGTTGAGCGACTGACCCCGTCCATTACTGAAACCTATGAGGAGCAGGAATCTGCTGTCTTTGACCCATCTCTTTCAGCAGGACTCTCCGCATCTCGTGAACGTTCCACTGAAACTACAGATGTTACAGATGGTGTGACAGGGGTTAGCGTGGGGATTTCACGGTTTTTCCCCACAGGGACAGAGGTATTTGCAGGACTCTCTGCTGACCGGAACTGGTCTGACCTTTACAGCGACAGATACTCCACAGGTTTAGGACTTACAGTCACCCAGTCTCTTCTGAGAGGTGCCGGCAGGGATTTCAACCTTGCCTCGGTTCGTCAGGCAAGACTGAATACCTTATCCTCTCATTATGAACTAAGGGGTTTCACAGAGTTTCTTATCTCTGAGGTTGAAAGAACATACTGGAGATATGCCCTTGCCTTAAAACAGATAGAAATCTACGAGCAGTCTCTTGAACTGGCAGAGCAGCAACTGAAAGAAATCAGGGAGAAGATAGATGTAGGAACACTTGCGGAGATAGAAATAGCAGCTGCTGAGGCTGAGGTGTCACTGAGGAATGAAAGTCTTATAAACGCTCACAGCAACCTTGAATCCATTCGTCTGCAACTGTTAAGGTTACTGAATCCATTTGCAGGGTGGGGATACAAAATAGTTCTCAAGAATATGCCTGCTGTTCCTGATGTCAAACTTGATGGTGTGGAATCCCATTCCGCTGTTGCACTGCGTATGAGGTCGGATGTCAATCAGGCGCGCCTCAGTCTTCAGAGAGGAGACCTTGAGGTTGTAAAGACCAGAAACGGACTGCTGCCAAAGATGGACCTTTTCATCAGTCTGGGGAAGACAGGATATGCAGACTCTTTCGGCAGTTCAGTACAGGATATTGGAGGGGAAAGTTACGGCGTCTCTGCCGGTATTGCTTTTGAGTGGCCTTTTGGCAACAGGGATGCGGAGGCACAACATAAAAGGACAGTTCTTTCACTCCAGCAGGCTGAAGAGTCCCTGAAAAATCTCTCCCAGTTGGCGGAACTTGATGTGAGACTTGCCTACATAGAGGTGGACCGTGTCTCTCAGCAGATAGAGGCA
>CAYOYL010000148.1:0-21736 GCA_964408175.1 uncultured bacterium | reverse complement strand
AATATCTCCCAATTTTACTTCTTCCCACCCTTCAGGCAATTCATTTTTTAATTTCATAATTGTAAACCTGTCCTTTTTCTCTATATCCACCCTTCAGTCAAATTGCTCTTGACATTTCTTTTTTTATGAGGTATATTACTATTGGCGGGTAAGTCCTGCGATAAGTGTGTCACCGGAAGGGTGGCATAAACTAACTGTAAGTTAGTCACCCGCAGGGTCCGCCGTTTTTTATTTTGAGAAGAACAGATTCTTTTCATCTCTTATCTTCCCAGAAATGACGTCGTAAAATTGTCCCACGTTGCTCTCATGTTTTTTGAAAATACTGTTTGTAATTATATCAATGCTCTGGATTCCGTAAGAACTATGAGAATCAACTTGATTAATGTGTAGATCAATATCTTCTCTCTTACCCTCAAACCATATCTTATACCGCAGATATTCATTAAAATTGAAGCCGGAAGTTATTGATGTTATTCTTTTATCAACTACAACTATGATTTTAAAATTGGATTGTGATTGAAGTATCTTTTCCGCTAAAGACAGTCCTACCATATAATTATATAAAATATTTGTATCTGTACGAAGTTTTTGTGCGACATTTTCCTTTTTCACTGTTATGGAATGAATCTCAATGGGTAGTTTGGATATCCGTTCCAATAAATCCAGTTTTATCTGGGGATTGGTAATACTCCCTTTGAGTTCTACATTTATTGGTATTCGGTATTTCATTTTAACTTTTTTTACGCATCTTTTTAAAAGGTCTGGTTTTTCTAATATTGCAAACGCAATTGTAAAACAGGTTGTACTCCCACCTGAGAAATCAAAACCTAAATCAACAGATTCGTCTAAATAAATGTACAACTAAACTCCTTTATTTGCCTGCACTACTTTTTCTTTTCCCCCGTAAAAACGAGATTGTTTTCGTTCCATTTTACCCTCAGTCAGATTGCTCTTGGCATTTTTTTTAGTTCTATATCAGTCCTAATCTTTTTAAAATCCAGAAATTTTGCCTGTCTTAAAAGTTCAATTGATACATACTTTTCTGTTGACGTCACAATGTAGGATTTCCCACATTCCTTTATCATTATATGATTACTTCCTGCTGATAGCATTGTTTTCTGATATAATATATTTCTGTAATCGGCTTCTCGGTTTGTCGGGAACTGTCATTTTTAAATGTTTTTTCTCCAGGAGCGGATTTAAAATTTGCTCTCTGAAATTTTTTCTATCTTTAAGCCCCAGAAAAATCATCATTTCTTTCAACGAACGAGGTTGTTCGCAGAATTTCAAAATCTTTGCCACCCTATCCCTTGTTTCAACTTGGGGGGTGACTTGAGGGGTGACTTGGGGGGTGACTTGTTCTATAGGATAATAAAGGATTATGGTGAACGTATCATTTTTTTCATCATTGATCCATTTTGCTCCGGGATAACCTTCTTTTTCCAGAGACAGAATGGCGGTTTTAAATCCTGTTCCTTTTACTTCTGCCCAACCCAAATCATAAAAAACATTAGATATTGAAGCGTTTCGAAGCTCAGAACCTGGACTGTCAAAAGTCTTCGGGTCTTTAAGAGAATAACCCGGATTGTAAAATTCTATTCTGTCATTATAAATTCTTATTTGGGATGGTGAAGCGTGAAAATAATTTTGATGCATTAACAGGTTGCTCAATGCTTCTCGAACCGCTTTTTTGAAAGGGTCGTTTTCAATCCGTGTCAAATTCTTGCCTAACTTAAATGGAGTGAAAAAAAATCTATTTAGAATGTCTAAAACCTGATTGTGTAGATAGATAAGATTGCCCTGTAAGTCATTTGATAGAAAAGGGTCTTTATCTTTTCCCCACACCGTTCCCTTTATCCGTATTATGTCTACTCTGAAATGTGGGAAAGTTCTTTTTATTACACCGGATTTTGCAAAGAGTAATAGCCCTGCTACCGTTAAAGATTTATTATCTTTTGAGAGAAGGTTATATGCTTTAAGCAATTCGCTGTTTTCCAACAGTATTTCTGTAGCTTCTTTTTTTTGAAATTTGCGTAATTTTCTAAAAATAGAAAGAGCATTTTTATCTATGTCTGATATACTCGTTTCTTTAAGGTTTTGAGCATCAGGGGAGGACGATTTTTCCTGATAAAATCTTTTTATATCGTTATCTGTCAATCTGAGATTTGATGAACCGACTCTTTTATATCCTCCTTTGAGGGGACCGGCGTCTTTTATATAAATCGGTTTTTCATATTGTGATGCTTCTTCCACCTTGATTAGCACCAAATATTTTCCCTGTTCTTTTATAATTCTGGGAATTATTATAGGGCAGAAGTTGAATTTTTCACTCACAGTTGAGACTAAATCCGCTATTAATTTTTGTGGATTTTTAACCCCCTGCTTGACTGTTTTCCCTTTGATTTCTTTTATGCCCAATATAACTGTTCCGCCTTTTGTATTCGCAAATGAGGAAATGGTAGAATATACATTCTCAGGCAGATTTTCTTTAGCCTCTTTGTATTCAACTATTTCGGTTTCAAACTCTAAATTATCCCCACCTGATTTACTCATTTTCTTTTCTCTAACTTTTCGTTCAGTGAAATCTACTCTTGACATTTTTTTTCTTAGAAGGTATATTATCAACGTTCCGCTAAGGCGGAACAGAACCAGGCATTCCTCGGCGCCTAAGGCGCCGAGGAATTCTTTTTTAGTTCTATATCAGTCCTAATCTTTTTAAAATCCAGAAATTTTGCCTGTCTTAAAAGTTCAATTGATACATGCTTTTTTGTTGACATCACAATGCATCGTTTTCCGAATACTTTAAGATATTTCATTAGGGCTTCAAAGTCCCCATCACCTGAAAGTAGGACAAAAGTATCATAATTATCCCGGAAATGCACTGCATCTATTGTTAATTCAACATCAATATTTCCTTTGTGGTGTCCCCCTGAGAATAAATTCTTTTCATCCTTGATAAATTTAATTTCTTTATGTTTAACAATATAGCCTATAATTTCAAGAAAATCATGGAACTTTCTTTCTTCTTTGTTTTCAGGATTAATTGCGCCATAAAAAGCAATTCGGTAAAGTTGGGTGTTTCTCTTAAAATACTCAAGCAGCTTTTTGAAGTCAATTCTCTAATGTATTGTCTTCTGAGAGAAGTAAATATTTGACGAATCAATAAAAGCTGCCGTTTTACCTTTAACAAATTTCTCTATCATTTTATTTCATTTAAAAAATCAGAAATCCTTTTTTCAGTTTGTTTAAGTTCGTCTTCCAGCCTGTGCAGTTCCTGCCACTCTTTTTCTATGTTAATGTCTTCTGTTATTTCCTGGGGGAAGACGTAAAGTGTAACGTTGAGGTTGTAATCATTGTTTCGTATCTTTGCAATGGGAACTGTATCTGCAAATCCTTCAATAAATTGGAAGTCTTTATACACTCCAACGATTTTGTCAATGTTTTCCCTGTCAAGTTTGTTTAACTTTCGCACCTCAGGATGTTGAATATATTCCTGTGACGCATTTATGAAAAGGATTTTGCCTTTTCTCTTTTCTTGTTTGTCTTTATTTAAGATAATTATCGCTCCGGGCGCACCGGTATTATAGAAAAGTTTTTCAGGCAGTAGAATTATTGATTCTATCAGGTCGTCTTCAATCATACGTGAACGGATATTCTTTTCTTTTCCGCCTCTGAACAGGCATCCGTTGTCAATGACAATGCCAACCTTTCCTGTCTTCTCATCTGCGGAAGCAACCATATGTTGTATCCATGCCCAGTCAGCTGACTGTCGCGGGGAAAATCCATATTTAAATCTTTTTTGCCAGATATCCCCCTTTTTTAAGACGTCTTCATCATAGCCGTCCTGATTCCATGGGGGATTTGCAAGGACTATGGCAAACTTCTTAGTATCGTCTTTTTCTTTAAACTTTGGATAGAGGAGTGTATCGCCCGAAGCAGAATAGACATTTTTTATGTCGTGGATGTAAAGGTTCATCCTGCCGAGGGCAAGGGTTCTTTGGTTTGCCTCCTGTGCGAATAAAAAGAGCCTTTCAGTCCCGGTTTTCCCATAGGTTTTTTCCACATATTTATAGGACAGAATTAACATGCCGTTGGAACCAGCAGCAGGGTCATACACGCTTTTCCCAGGGCAGGGGTCAAGAATCTCCACCATAAGGGTAATAACCTCTCTTGCCGTATAGACCTCCCCTTCTTTTGCCTTCTGCGGGGCGAAGTACCGAAGAATCCACTCATAGGCGTCCCCGAGTATATCTGAGGAGACATGATAGAGTTTCTTCTCACTGAACAATTCCACCAGTTGTCTCAGTATCTCAAAATTTTCCCTGTTGGAAGCAAACTGTATAAAATCCAGATTGTCAATAGCGTCCTTTAGGTCAGGGTTTCTCTCTGCAATAACCTTCAGGGCACGGGAAAACTTTTCCGGCAGACTACCCAAATCCTTTCGGATATTTTCCCAGAGGTATTCTTCAGGGATGTCAAAATCATGGTAGGCGGATTTTTTTGCTTCTTCTCCTGCCTGTTTCTCATCCAGTCCATCATCCCGAGCCTTCTTGTATTCTTTATCGTATTCAAGTTCCCACTTGTCGCTTATCCTTTTGAGAAAGAGAAGAACAAGGATGAATTTGTAGTCCACGCGGGTTCTTATAAGGTCTGCGGCTTTTTTGAGAATGGCCTCTATCTCATTCCTCCCGAGTGAACTTCCTTCTGCATCAAAGATTTCCCTGATGACTTCAGGAAGACTTCTCAATGAGTAGATGCTTCTTCTTAAGTCTTCCGGGTCCGATTCAATGTTTAGAAGACCTGCTTTTCTCAGTTCGGAAAGGAAAACAGGCACGTCCTCCCTGTTATCCCTCGTTTTCTGTTCCAGAACACGGACAGCCTCTTCACGACGGAAGGGCTTGTTATGAAACTCAGACCATAGTGCATTGTACTTACGTTCCAACCATCTTGGTAGTCTATTTAATTTAGACATCTTCCTCTCCTGTTATATTTCAAATTGTACCTCTGAGAATAAAAATTGTCAACAGTTGAATTTATTTAATAAACACTTATCTTTTAATTTATCTAATGGGTGTGAAAATTCAGTCAGGGTAAATTTTCAAGTTCGTAGATGGTGAGTGCTGCTGCTATGACTGATGCGGTTTCAACCTTGAGTATCCTTTTACCTATACTTGCAGTCATTGCCCCGCATCTTTCTGCCAGAGATACCTCTTCCTCTGTATATCCTCCTTCAGGACCCACGAAAATTTTGACAAGGGCGTTTGTCTTTATTGCAGGTAGTTTCTGTATTATCTGTTTGAGAAAAGTTGTAGAACCCTCCCAGAAGATTATAGACACGTCGGAAGGGGTTTTGACTGCATCTTCAAACCTCATAACCTCAGAGATTTCTGTCACAAGTTCCCTTCCTGAAATTCTGGAGGATTCTGAGGCTATCTTGCGCCATCGCTCAGTTTTACGGGAAATCCTTTCGGCAGGAAAGTTTCCTATAACCCTTTTACTTATCACAGGAACTATCTTTTTAACACCCAGTTGTGATACGTCCCTGATGATAGAATCCATCTTGCCGCTTTTTGGTATGCTCTGAAAGAGATGGAGGTTAAAAGGAGTTTCAATGTCAAACCTCTTCTTTGATTCAAGGAGTTCACCTTCAAAAGAAACATCTTCTGCGGCACCTATCTGGATTGTATATTCTGTTCCGGTTCCGTCAAATCCTGAAAAAACATCTCCTGTTTTCATCCTCAAAACTTTTCTCAAATAATGAAACGTGCCACCTTCAATATGGATTTTTTGCTCAAAGATGTTACAATCACTGCGGTCAAGATAGACTCTTTTCATCGTATAAGCAGTTGCATCAGAAAAAATACAGGAGTGTTTTTGTCACTTATACCTCTTAAGGTCAAAAGGAAACCTGCATATTGAAACTTCTTTCATTTCTTCGTCTGTATTGAAAGATGCAACGAGTATAACTTCTGCATCGTCAGGTATCCCTTCTTTTTTAAACATAACCCTGCCCTTTGCTACCTGAGTGTAGTCTCTGGCAATTTCGCCGTACGGCGGCATAAAAAAATAATCAGGCTGGACCTGTTTTTTACCGCATTTTAGTAAAAACTTAGTGCTCCTTGCGAACCTCGAACTGCTTCCGTAAAGTGTCACCTCAAAATTAAGGGATTCAATATCTTCCTTCAGTGCGGTTTTTATAAGATGGCTATCAAGTTTTTCTCCGGTCAGTGCTGCCTGTCTGCCCAGGAGGGCTACTCTGAGAAAAGGGGTTACAATGGTTGCCTTCCCTTTGCCCCGGTGATATCCCTTGTCAACCGTCCAGTCAGAGGTGAACTCAGTTAGAGTAAAAGATGCATTCTTTTCCCCATAATCAAGGGCATCTTCTATCTCTTTATCCGTTAGTGGCAATACCACATTTTCTTTCACTGTCTGCCTGCATCCTGTGAAAAACAACAAAACTGCCCCCACCAACACCCAAATTTTTATCTTCATAATTTCCTCTCCCATTCCCCATAATTTATACCTTTACCGTTTTTTTGTCAAACGAAGAGGACAGGTTGACAGAATAACCGGAAAATGGTAAAAGTATATTGCTGGAGGAGGTAAAAAAAATGTACAGATGCATGTGCAGAAGTAAAATAAGGGGCGGCAGGGTTACGGACAAGAACCTTTATTATGAGGGGAGTATAACGGTTGATAAGAAGATTCTTGATGAGGCGGGAATCTTGCTGGGTGAAATGGTATATGTTCTCAACCTCAGTAACGGGAAGAGAATCTCAACCTATACCATAGAGGGGAAGAAAGGCTCAGGTATTATGTGTTTGAACGGACCTGCTGCAAGATATTTTGAGAAAGGCGATGAAATAATTGTCCTCGGAGTCTCTTTTGTGGAAGAGAAAGAACTTCAACAAAAGTGGGAGATGAAAATAGTTGAACTTGGCGATAAAAACAGGATAAAGAAGGCTTGAAAACCAACAGAAAGAGTCTTTTCCTCCGTTTATTTCTCAGTATCCTCAGCGGGATTATCTTATGCTTCGCATTTCCACCTTCTGTCAGGTGGCAGGTTGCTTTTTTTGCCCTGCTTCCACTGCTCTTGTCTGCAGAGGACAACTCCGGAAAAAATTTTTTGTTTGGAATAACAGGAGGCTTTTTCTTCTATGCAATTACACTTTCATGGCTGTATAATGTTGCAGGTCCGATATACCTTCTGCTGGCACTGTATCTTTCAATCTACTGGGGTGTTTTTTTATACCTGACCTTTGCCCTCCCAGAAAAAGGCAGGATATTTACCGGTGCGTTTTTATGGTTCCTGCTGGAAATCATTATGACCAATCTCATTACAGGCTTCCCATGGTTATCACTGGGCCTTTCCCAATGGCAAAATTTCCGTATGTTAAAGGTTGCAGGATTGTTCGGAATGTACGGCATTTCTGCACTCGTTATACTCGGAAACCTGACACTCTTTTACGCATTCAGGAAAAGATATATTGCATCATTGATAGTTTCTATTGTGGTTTTTGCGGCTGTCTTTTTGCTACCTTCAGAGTTGTTCTATAAAGATAAGGAGGGTAAGGGCACCCTTAACGTGATGATTGTTCAGCCGAATGTTGATGCCTCAAAAGAACAAAGTCCATATGCGGCATTGGATGCCCTTGAATTCCTTACGGTTGATAATCTTAAGGATAGGAATCCTGACGTAATTATCTGGCCGGAAGGTAGTTTCCCTGACAATATTGAAAAATATAAAGATGTTTATGAAGGTCTTAGAGAACTGACGGGAAAATATAACACTGCTCTCATTATGGGAACGTTTACCAGTGCAGAAAACGAGATATACAACTCATCTCTTTTGATTGAAAAAGACAGGGTTCAGATATATAATAAGAACCATCTTGTTCCGTATGGTGAGTTCATTATAGGCAGAAATAACAGATTCATAAGAGAGACTTTTGAAAGGATGGCAGGCTACATACCAACAACGAAACACGGAAAAGGCCTGAAGGTTTTTACGGTTCGGGATGAATGGAAGATAGCTCCTCTAATATGTTTTGAAAACATTTTCCCATGTATATCCAGAGATTTTTTACAGGCAGGAGCGGAAGTATTTGTTGTCATTACTAACGATTCCTGGTTTGACAGGTCTGCCGGTCCACACCAGCATTTTGCTCATAACGTTATAAGGGCTGCTGAAACCGGGAGGTATTTTGTTCAGGGTTCACTTACAGGGATAAGCGGAGTGGTATCTCCTGAAGGAGAGATAAAAAAGACTGTATGTCGTAACGGAGAAGAATTGTTTGTTGAAGGGGTATTGTTTCAAAACATCCCGTTAATAAGTCAAAAAACCCTTTATTCGCAAACAGGGGATATTCCCCTTTTCCTGATTTCTGTAATCTCCATTGGAGTTATATTATGCAGACGAAAAGGATAGAAAAACTGGAGTCCATCGTAGGGTACAATTTCAAAAACAAAAAACTTCTAAAACAGGCCCTCACCCATCCTTCATATGAAAGCATAAATTCCTATGAAAGGCTGGAATTTCTTGGGGACCTGGTTCTTGATGCGGTTGTCGGCATACATCTGTTCAAAGAACACCCATCTGCAGAAGAATCGTTTCTTACCGACCTGAAGTCTGCTTATGTAAACAGCAGATACCTTCATAACGTGGGGGTTATATTAAAACTCACAAGGTTTATCAGTTATAAAAATTATGAGGTGCCTAAATTGGACAATTTTGTTGAAGGGCTTATAGGAGCCATATTTCTTGACGGCGGCTGGAAAAAGGCAGAGGCTTTCATAGAGAGTACTATCTTGAATAAAAAGATAGAACCAATTAGAAACCACAAAAACATTCTTTCAACAGTATCAAGAAAAAAATTTGGTGCTGATACACTCTATGAACTTGTTTCGGAAAAAGGCCCTCCGCACAGAAAAAAATATGTCTTTAAGGCAAGAATCCCGGGCAGGAAATACGTTGGTAAGGGTACAGGGACAACAAAAAAAGAGGCAGAGATGGAGGCAGCCGCAAACCTTCTTTTCAAACTGGAGAAATATAAGAAACTATCTGGATGAAGACAGCACGGTATCATTTCCCGGGAAAGGTAATACGTAGGTTCTGAATTTTGTTACGCTCTAATAGTATTTTACTTGCTCTCTTTCCTTTTCGGGAAAGGGGGTACAGAGGGGATTTCTGATATCATTTTCTCCTGTATTAGATATCCTTCCGTTACTGCATTTTTTTCATCAAATTAATATTCATCAACAGGTGTCTCGGCAGATGGAAAAAAGTTTTCCACTTTTCGGTATCATACACCGAACCGTCTCTGTCCAGAAAAGTAAAATAGCCTCCGTTCTCTTTGTCCAGACAATGATTTTCCCAGAAAGGGACCACCGAGTTAAAAAGTTAGTTTTCGTATTTCTCTATATGTTTTTTAAAAGTGGTTTTCATACATCCCTCGTATATTTTTACTCTGTTAAATTACCATTTCATCCATAAGGTAAAATGCCAGGGTCTTTGCTATCCAGGTATTTGACCAACCGCTTTCTATACAGTAAGGTCCCCAGTCAATATCTCCGTTGGAGCCGTGATAATCCCAATTCCCGTAGTCAAAGGCTCTCATCCACGCACCGTTCAGCCTTTTATCTTTACTTTGAATCTGAATCCTTACCAGAAAATCCATAACCTGCAGGAAAAAATCCTTATACATTTTCGTCCCCGTTGCCTTGTAGGCGGTGTAGAGGCTGAATACCAGCGGTGCATTAACGTACAATTGGTCAACTACCGTATCGGAAGTTTTGTGTGTTACATCCACTTCTGATATTCCGTAAAGTTCTCTTGCCTTTTTTACATTGGGATAGGGATTCTTTACCCCCCCGCAATCGGTCTGGAATTTTTTAACATATTTTATGTGGTCATCCAGAGACTGCCTGTATTTTTCTTTTCCGGTTATGTAAAAAAGCAGGGAAAGTTTATATATATGCAGTATATTCATCTCTGCCGATGTCGTTAACCTGACAGATATTTTTTCCGCTCTATTTAAATAGACCCTGTTTTTTGTGAAGTGATAAGCATGAATATACATGGATGGAACAAAAGGATTGGGATGTTTTTTTAGAGCGGGCTCTTCCCTTACATATTTTTTTATCCCTTCCTGATTGAGTTTTTCGCCCGACATTGATAAGATTTCTTCCAACCCTACATCAAGTGCCCGGGAAGCGGTTAAAAGAGCATGCTTTAAATATTTTTTATCCCCTGTATATTTATACATATTAAACAGGGCTATTGCCGACCATGAATTGTCATTACAATATACAGTCAGGGGATAGTTGAGATAATCATTCCAGAACTTCCAGAACCCGTAGGTATTATGTCGGGGGTTTAGGTCCTGAAATTTTTCTTTTAATAAAAACCCTATGATATTTTCTGCTACGTTTTCATAAAATTTATTTCTTTTCAGGCGTCCGTACAACAATATTGTCAGGGCTGTTTCTGTATTGCAGTCGGAACGGAAAACAGGAATGAGTTTATGGTCAGTCGAACGAAACCCTTCATAAACCCCTGTTCTCCCGTTCTTTTCCGAAAGCACCCCTGACTGGAAATACCATCTTATAATCCTATCCAGTGCTTTTGAATATCTCTTTTCCCTCGCTTGAATTTCTATTATTTCTTCACCGGTAATCCCATGTTTACCAACTGCCTTAATGGTGTATGTCCCCTCCTGCTGCGGTGTAAAATAAAATACACGGCGTGATTTTTCTGCCTCGGTCTTTATGTTTTTTTGCCTGCAGGTTGCAGAGACATCCGTTCTCTCACTGGTGGTAACTGTTATTTTCCCTTCGGGTACCGCCCATACCGGCTTATCAAGTTTTATTTCAGGAGGGAACAATTTTTCTTCGTATCTGACTTTCTGGCTTTCCTCCAGAAGATATAAAAAGGCCCGTTTTACAATCTTCCCCCAGCATTTTTGGAGAGGGAAATCCAGTGTTTTGTACCGGGAAAGTTCAAATGTGACAAAAACAATTCCCTGGTGTTTTACCAGTGCCGGCCAGGTGTCCCTCCGGACAGGCATACCATACATTACCTTATGAGTCCCCCGAACAACAGCAAAAGACAGAGACGTTTTAAAATGGGTGTGACATGGGAGAAAATTACAGTTTCTCACCGGCAGTATGGCACGGGAAGAGAAATCCCCGGTTATCTCATCTTCATCCGTTACCACAATGCGTTCCAGAGCCACCGGCCGCGGAGGGTGGTTTTGTTTAATCCTGAAGATATTTCTGAATACGTAATCATCCCATTGAACGTATTCTATATATAAACTTCCGCCTTTTTCAACAAACTGTTTAATCTTCTTCAGTATCCTTTCCTTTTTATCAAGATTATCCCCCCATTCAAAATAGCCGGGCATAAAAAAAAGGGTGGAAAACCGATTGAGGTTTTCGGAAGAAAACTCTTTTAAATTTGTTTCCTTAAACGGTATTTCCATCTGCTCTAAAATTTCTGTATAAGCATTTTCTTTACCGTAGTTTACAACAAGAATTTTTGTTTTTTCCATTTCACTCCTCTCTTCATTTACATGTACTTGTCCACCCGGATGTTTGTCCAAAAGCAAGGAGGAAACAACGAGACGTATACCTATACGTTGAGGAAGCCGATGACGATGCCAACGAAACTATCTGGATGAAGACAGCACGGTATCATTTCTTGTGGACAAAGTACTGCTCAACCAGCCCCGCAATATTCATCGTCGTCCAGTATAAAAGCAGTCCTGATGAGAAGTTGTAAAAGAGAAAGAGAAACATAACAGGCATCATAAAGGTCAGTGCTTTCTGAGACGGCTCCTGCGGGGTAATCTTTTGCTGCCAGAATGATGTTGCTGCCATTATTACAGGCAGAAGGTTGAGGTTAAAGTTTCCTATCTGCATGATGGTATCAGGACGAGACAGGTCGTTCATCCAGAGTCCAAAAGGTGCACCTCTCAAAAAAATAGAGTTCCTTAAGGCTATAAAAAAGCCTATGAATATGGGGAATTGTATCAGCATGGGCAGGCATCCGCCAAAAGGGTTTATCTTATATTCTTTATAAAGGCTCATAAGTTCTTTCTGCATCTGCTGCGGGTTACCTTTATATTTTTTTTGAATATCCTGAAGATATGGCCTCAGTTTCTGCATCGCCTTCATTGACCTTAAACTTTTCTGAGTCAATGGGAAAAAGACAATCTTTATTATCAGTGTGAGCAGTACAATAGCCCATCCCCAGTTTGGAATAACCCTGTGGATATAAGAAAGTCCTGTGAAAAGGAACCTGCCCATAGCAACAAAAAATCCTTTTCCTAAAACATCCTTATCAGATATCTCTCTGCCTGCAACGAAATAGTCCGAAGGTCCTGCATAAAATGAAAACCTGAGGGTTTTACCTGCAGCGGAAGTGATGTTCAGATTGTCATACATAAAGCCTGTCTTTATTCGTGTATCTTCAGCAGCGATAAAACTCTTTGTCATCTCCTCAGGACGAAAGAATAAAAGCACGTACCCTTGTTTAAAGGCAATCCACCGGGTGTTTTCATACACAACGTCTTCTTTAACCCTGAATATGTTATGTCTCACCATCCTATCGTTGGTATGTATAATTATTTCAGGAGGTGTAAACTCTTTTTCCGTCTTGGATTTTGCCCGGATTTTTGCAATGTCTATTTCCCCGGCGCTTACTACGTAATTTTTGAGCTCAACGGACCCTTTTGTTGGATTGTATAGATGTATATCAGATGTAAAGGTGTATAGGTCTTCAGGAACCTCAACAGTTTTTTTGACATATATGTTCTGCACATTGCTTTCAAGAGTTATCAGGTTGTCAGTTTTTTGTATGGAGTATATGTTATCACCTTTCTCTCCACCGTCAGCAGAATAGTTTAACAAAAGATTGGAGTCTTCAATCAATTCAAGCATTGACTCCCCTTTTCTGGTGTATTCTTTAAGTCCAATCTCCTTTATTACCCCACCGGCAGTATTTAACCTTATCACGAACCTGCTGTCTTCATAGGTCTTTTCTTCACCTGCAGGAGATACCTGTTTTGGCGTAAAAGTGGGGGGTTGGTCATAAACCTCTTTTCCTTCTCCCTGAACTGCAATAGCTGGCTCTTCCTCAACTTGTGGTACAGACGTCCGTTTCATCTGTGACCTGCCAAAAACAAGGATTATCACTACGGCAAGTGCAAAAGCAATAACCAGTCTGAGTTCTTCTTTCATTTTATCCATTTTTCCACCGGGTCGTATCCTCCTTGATTAAAGGGGTGACACCTCAGTATTCTCCTTATCCCTAAGAGAAGACCTTTTATAATGCCAGTTTTTTCTATCGCCTCTATCATAAAGGAGGAACAGGTGGGATAAAACCTGCATCTGTTTCCCAGAAGCGGAGAGACACAAATCTGATAGCACCTTATAAAAAGTATCAAAATCCTCTTCATTTTATTTTTTTTATTACATCTTCAAGTTCTGTGAGAATCTCATCTGCCCCGATTTTTCCTATACCGGGCTTCAGAATAAACAGGAAATCCCCTGTTTTGAATTTCTTTCTCCACAGTTCGCGTATGCTCCTCTTAACATAGTTTCTCTCTGCTGCCTTACCAGTTTTTCTACCTGCAATGAAACCAATTTTATAACCTGCAGAGGGTTTAAGATAAAGACGGAAGAATGATGAGTTGTATCTGTAACCTGTTTTTACCAATACCTGTACATTCTTTTTCATTCGCAGGCGAGTCTCTTTCTACCTTTGCTTCTTCTCCTATTTATAACCTTCCTCCCGTTTTTACTGCTCATTCTTGCGAGAAAACCTTTGCTCCGTTTATTTTTCAGTTTATGCGGTTTATAGGTAAAAGACATTGTGTTTACCCCCATTGTTTAACTATTTGTAATGATAACTACTTATTTTACTATTTTAAACAAAGTCCTTCAAATTTCTTTTTTTTCAGGGCTGACAAAAAACTGCGGTCGGTAAGATTCAGGTGCAGGGGGGTAATAGATACATAGTTGTTCTTTACCGCTTCAACATCACTGCCTTTTTCTCCATACACCTCACGGAAAAATCCCTTAAGCCAGAAATAGACACCACCCCTCGGGTCCTTTCGTTCCTCATACTCTTCTTCAAATCTTGCCTCACTCTGATAGGTAAGCCTGACGCCCTTTATTTTAGATGTGTACATATTGGGAACATTGATGTTAAGTATCGTATCCTTTGGTAATGAAATTTTGTCCAGTTTTTTTACTATACCTGTTACGACGGCAGCAGATGAACAAAAATGCGGATTCTTATTGCCATCTGTGGAGACAGAGATTGAAGGGATTCCCAGTATAGCACCCTCGGCAGCAGCAGATACAGTGCCCGAATATAAAACATCCATACCGAGATTGAAACAGGGGTTTATACCCGAAACAAGTACATCCGGTTTCTTCTTGAGTATGTATTTCACACCTATCTTCACACAGTCAACAGGGGTTCCGTTCACCACATAAGCATCAAATCCCCGTTTTATCTTTACATGCCGTATCTTAAGGGGAGCAAAAAGGTTGATGGCATGTGCAACCGCGCTCTTTTCAGTTTCAGGGACTACGACACAGACATCTCCCATTTCTTTGAGGTATTTCCATATCACCTTCAGACCTTCTGAGTACACCCCATCATCATTTGTCAGCAGTATCCTCATCTTTTCCTCTTTTTTCTGTCTTTCGGTAGATAGCCGTGTTCAAAAGAAGCAACATAACTACTGAAAGACCTGCGTAGGTCAATCATCTTTTGGCAGGATAAAGAAGTCTAAAGCGTTTACAAAGATTTATTATTTTTCCCGAGGTACCAACGTCCCGTACCAAAGACTTCTTGGAGCAGAGCGGAGTTGAACCGCCAACCCTCGCTTACGCTCTTCAGGAGGGGGAGTTTCCCCCTTCCTGATATAGTTCTCCCCCCAAAGCAAAATGCGCGGGAAAATCCTTTTCCCTACTCCCCTTTGAAGGTTGGCTACCTATGGAGCAGAGCGGAGTTGAACCGCCAACCTTCCGCATGCGAAGCGGACGCTCTCCCATTGAGCCACTGCCCCGGATTTAACAGACCACTAAATTCTCTTTTAGATTATACTACGGAAGTGACAACAGTTTCAACACTCCTGAATACTTTAACAATTTCTGACTGAGACCGGGAGAAGAAAGGGAAAATAACACTCTCGCCGGCAGGTTACCTGCCGCCAGATATTCCCCTGTAAAGTTGTCTCAACATTAAAACTGTAGAAATTGGTAGAGGATTGGCGGGCAAACAAGATTTCCGGCGATTCAACACAAATCTGTCCACATACAGTGACCTTTCACAAACCGAGAATATGCAGTATAATGAAAGATGTGAAATTGACCTTTTCAAAACATGCTCAATTGAAGATAGCAGAGAGGTAAATAGAAATATCTTCTCTGGACAGAATCTTGGAACATCCTGACTCACTATATTTTGACTTATCTCCAAAAACGTTCGTTGCTATTGGGAAAAATCGCATTTCAAAAGGGGTTGAAACAAATTTGATAATACTGTTTGTTCAAGAAGGCAGGTCATTTAAAGTTGTTACCGTATATCCATGCCGGGATTTGAAGAAAGAGTTAAAAAGCAAGGAGGGAACAAGATGGGTGCGGATAAAGTGAAGACATGGTTTGATGAGAACAGTGACATTTTCTACGTCTCCTTCAAAAAGGGTAAATCTGTTGATTCAGAGGAAAAAGAAGACGGAGTCCGCCTGGAGTATGACATAAAAGGAAATGTTATAGGAATAGAGATTACAAATATGACTCAAAGATTGGTGAAACCTATTGCTAAAAAATTATCTCTGGCAATAAAATAGTCTGTAAAGATTGTGCTTCTACTTAGGGTTACCTGCCGCCAGATATTCCCCTGTGAAGTTATCTCAATATTAAAACTGAATTTGAAACTTTGACGGGAGAAACATATAACACCCTCAGATACCCAAGGGCACAGCCCGTGTCTTTCTGAGGTGGTATCCTTATGCCTTTTTCCTGAATCTCCATTTCCCTCTCGAGATTTCTGTCAGATTGTATTCACCAGGTTTGCGCAATTTTGCCTTTACACCTTCTGAGAAATAATTGGACAGCCGCAGTCTCTCATAATTCCCTATCATCTTCAGTCTTTCAGGATTCTCCTTGAGATTACGCGAACAGGTTTCAAATCCACAGGAAGAACCCCATCCTATTGAACGGCAAAGTATATACTCCACATCTGAATAATCTACATCCGGTCCCCCTAACTCATACCATCCTATGTCTAAAGGCATAAGGTTAACAAACCATTCAGTATAGCGGCTCATTGCATTATTAACATTGTCCTTTATTTTTGTAAAACCATCGGCACAGGCTGCTCGTGACATCATATGCCACGAAAAGTGGGAATAAGAACTGCCCTGATATAAAATCTTGTTGCGTCTTCTGGCAGAGATGCTGTCATAGAATGCTTTTTGCATCCTGGCATTGTAGTACCACTGGTCACCCTGCAGTCTTTCTGAGCCGTCAAAATATGCCATATCAAATCCGCAGTGGTCAAAAACATAAGAAATCCTGCGCGCAATTTCTTCAATTATGCTCGTATCTATATCCGTAACAAACAGAGTAAATGACCTCTTCAGATGATATATCTTCGCTCCTTTTTTATGCAGGGCTGGTTTTGTTCCATATGCGCCTCTTTTACACCCGGTAAAGAAATTTTTGTCCCCTGTTGAAAATGCTCCGTAGGTAATAATCTCATCATCTATCTGTATATCCATGCCATTGCCATAGTAAAGACCTTTCGAGTGAAGTTTTTCAGGGAAACCCGTGGGGTGCTCTATGAAAGGAACCTTTTCCCCTGTACTCTTAATCTCCTCGGACAGGGTTACCACTCCATCCTTGAAAAGTCTTTTGTCAGGCACTGGAGTTATATATCTATCGTTTTCAGTTACACCTGTAACCAAAAAGTGCAGGCCTGCCTTCATACCTGCACTGTGAATTTTATCCACAACCTTTTTTAAACCCTTAATTCCGTCAGGAAAAAGTTTTTCATCTATCGGGTAGTGCCCTGAAGTCCTTTTGCACCAGGTCTCAAGAATCATTATCATCCCCACATCCATTGTTTTTGCATATTCTATAACCCTGTCACAGTTATTTTCTCCCATATCCTGTATGAAAAGGTAAGAACGTTTTATATCCTGTGAATCTTTTCCCCATCTACCGTTAAGTTTTATACAGGGAAGACCTTCATTTGATTCAACCTTCTCAATGGTTTTTCTGAACACGGCAGAAGGACAACCAATAATGGCAACCCTGTTATTCTGTATGCCGTACCGAGAATAACACTTAGATGTAAGAGAAATCTTTGCAGGTACGGTTCCTTTAAGACTCATAATCTCCTTTCCGTAAGCGGAGTCTGCCGGGAAACAGTGAACTGGCAGAGTGAGCGCCATTATACAGAAAGCCATTTTGTCATCATAGGACGCGTTCAGTTTTAGTGCTATATTCTTCAGTCTTTTTAAACAGAGCCTTGCAAGGGTCACCTCGTTAACAGATTCAGGAGATATTGACACCAGACTGATACTTGAATAGTCTCCTTTATTCTGCACAGCAAATACGGCTCTGGCAACATCATTAAAATAGACAGTAATCTCCTGCCCTTTTAATGAAACCTTTGAAGGCAGGTATATCTGGTTATTAATCTTAACATCCCAGAAAGGACAGGGACCCGTACAATAATTCTTTCCGCTGTTCTTATCTACTAAACCTGTCAGGTTCCCCTTCCTGTCTATGATAAGATTGACAAATCTATTTTCCAAAACTATAAAGTCTCTTTTATTCTCCATACGCTCCTCCTTTTATATTCTGCAGTTGTAAAAAAATCTGCTCAGTAATTGCATTTATACTCAATATATCACACACCAATGTCAGCCTGAGTTTTCCATATATGTATGCGGAGATACTCTTTCTACCCTCTTGAAAGTTTTGGAAAAATGCGATACATCCGAAAAGCCCATCTGTACTGCTATGGTCTTCAGTGGAAAACCTTTCAGGATAAGCGTTTTGCTGTAATTAACCCGCATACAGATGAGCGTTGCAATGGGAGAACTGTTGGTTTCTTCTCTGTAGCGATGAACAAGAAGCGACTTGCTGACATACAGGTGTCTTGCAATATCACTCAGGGTTACCTTTTCAGCGATATGCTGTTTCAAAAAGTTATCAACCTTTCCAGCAAAAACAGGTGCTTTTTTGCCTTTTTCCCCCGCGACTATCTTGTACTCATCTCCCCCCATCCATTCAGAATGAACGAGCAGATGAAGAGCCCTGCATAAGGTTGACTGAGCCTCCCAGAACCCCTCCTCGCCCTGCTCCTCTCCGGTTTTTGCACACCTCAGGATTGTCTGCCCCAGAATCTCGTCGGGGTCAAGGAAACGGGCATAACCGTTCTTTTTGACAATCTGCATAATATCTGCTTGCGGGTTCATAGAGAAAAATATCCAAGCGGAATTACGCATCCCACTTGAGTTGAGTGTGTCTTCCCATAGTATAGTGTTCGGCGGATAAAGGTGACCGGTTCGCGGTTCCCTCTTCCGCCATAGTGCAGATGCTCTTTTTACCCTGTATCTGCCGTACTCCGCAAATTCGTAATCCAGTATCCACAAAGGCAGTTTGATGCGGACAAGGACCTGCTTTATCTGCATGGTAATCGCTGTTGCCTGCGATAAAAAAGGCGAAATTCCGTCTCTTTTCGCCCATCCATAACCCATCATAAAATTATCCATCATTTCTCCTTCTGCCATATTATACATAAATTGTGCTTTTCTTGCCATTCCCTTTTAATAAGATTGCCTATATAATTAACAGAAAATAGAAGTTTTGCTGGACAGTACGTACATATAATACGAGGAGGCAGAAAGTGAAATTGTCAATGATGAGTTACACAATGACGCGTTTTAGAGATTTTGACCTGATGAAAATGCTGGATTTAACCCGGGAAGTGGGGATGGACGGGATTGACATCTGCTTTTTGGAGAGATTAGGAAAACCAGCAAGAGAAATAAAATTAATCCTTGATGACCTTGGAATCAAAACTGTCTGCCATACATTTTCAAATGACATCAACGCTCCGGATATGACAGAAGAGAAGTGGATAGAAAATCTGAAAGTAGAGATTGAAAACACCTTAATACTGGTTGCTCCGACAGTAATGTTACCTACATCTGGTACGCCAGAACTCAGCCGAGAAGAAAACAGAAAAAGATGGATTGGGGCATTAGGAAAAGGTATTGAACTCGCCAAAAAAGCAGGCATCAATCTTACCGTTGAAAACTTCCCTGGAGAGAATAGTCCATTTGTTATTGCTGATGATTTAATGGAAGCAATAAGACAGGTACCAGAACTCAAAATCACATACGACAATGGGAATGCCGCCAGCGGCGAGGACCCTGCAGAATCGTTCCGGAGATATGCTGATTACGTAGTCCATACACACTTTAAGGACTGGGACATCTCAGACAAACCGAGAGAAGGATACAGACGCATGCTTGATGGGAGATATTACCGACCTGCGTTAATCGGCGAAGGAAAGGTAGACCACCGTGCCTGCATTCAGGCAATGTCAGAATGCGGTTACAACGGATATATCAATATTGAATATGAAGGGGATAAGTATAATCCCTATGAAGGGGTCCGAAGAGCCGCGGCATATCTGCGGGAATTCTTGTAAAAGCGGACTGATTGGAAGCAAAGGAGAAATAGAATGACTGCTGAAAATATTCTTATCGGATGGGCAGAAAGGAATATTACCCCGAACAAGATGGTAAATCTTTACGGACAGTTTCACCAGAGGATTTCAGGGGATATAAAAGACCCGGTTACCATAACAGCACTTTCTCTCGGGACGGAAAAAGACTATGTAATAATGGTTTCCTGCGACGTCTGTATAATAAACAGAGAAATCACACAGCAGTGCAGAACAGCGGTAAAAGATAAAAATCCTGAGATTGATGTAAAAAGGGTTATCCTCAACACCACACATACCCATACCGCTCCTGGGACTGACAGAGGATGGTATCCTCCTGTACCTGAAGGTGTAATGACAGAAACTGAATATGCCAATTTCTTTATCAGCCTTGTGGCAGAATCTGTGGATGAGGCCTGGAGGAGGCGTAAAAAGGGTGCGGTCTCATGGGCCTACGGCCATGCGGTCGTGGGACATAACAGACGGGCTGCATACCTTGATGACATCAGCAAAAGAACCGACTATAAGAAAAAAGCAGGCAGGATAGTAGATGGTACAAGCAGGATGTACGGCGATACCGACGACCCTTTATTCAGCCACATTGAAGGCTACGAAGACCACAGCCTTGAAACGGTTTTCACCTATGATGAGAACAACAAACCTACAGGGATGCTCATCAACCTTGCATGCCCTTCTCAGGAGACCGGAGGGGAAATGTATGTATCTGCTGACTTCTGGCATGAGGTGAGAGAAGAGATACACAGACGTTTCAGCAAAGACATACATATCCTTCCGCAGGTCAGTGCCGCAGGAGACCAGTCTCCTACCCGGCTGCTGTATAAAAAAGCAGAAGAAAGGATGCTTAAACTGCGGGGGATAGATATGAGACAGGAGATAGGAAGACGTATAGCCAGTGCCATAGAAGAACTCCTGCCTTTTGCAAAAAAGGATATAAGGGATACCCTGCCCTTCAGACATATTACAGAGACTGTCAGACTGAAGAAACGGATGGTCACTGAAGAAGAGGTGAAGATTGTAAAAGAAGAACTGGCAGAGATTAAAAGATGGGAACCGGTTAACAAGGGCGGGGTGTCACAAAAATCCGCCTCTTTATGGAGGTGTCTTAATGCAATAAAAAAATATGAAGAGCAAAAAGATAATCCATATACAGAAGAAGAGATACATTTGATTCGGTTAGGAGATATCGCATTTGCAACCAACCCTTTTGAACTCTTCCTTGATTATGGGCTGAGAATAAAAGCCCGCAGTCCTTTTATCCAGACATTTATTGTTCAGTTATCTGCAAATAGTGATGTAAAAGGGCTGTATCTGCCTACAGCAAGGGCAGTTGCCGGTAAGGGTTACAGCGCAACCGTTTATGACAACAATGTATCACCTGAAGGAGGACAGCAACTTGTAGAGGAGACGGTAAGGGTACTCAAAGAACTCTGGAACGGATAATAAGATTGCATCAAGAAACAAGAGAGAGGAGAAAAAATGGAGAAAAAAGACGTTTTTGCGGGATGGGCAGAAAGAGACATAACACCGGATAAGAAGGTGAATCTCGGCGGACAGTTTCACCAGAGGATTTCAGAGTATGTAAAAGACCCCGTTACAACAACAGCACTTGCCATCGGGACCGAAGAAGACTATGCAGTTATGGTATCCTGCGATACCGTCTCAATACCTCAGGATATCCGTGAAGAATGTAGAAGACGGGTAGGTAAGAAAATCCCTGAGATTGATGTAAAAAAGGTTCTGTTTAATGCCACCCATACACATACAGCCCCTGATGTAAGACCAGGGGTATATCCCCCTGTACCTGAAGGTGCAATGAGCGCATCGGAATATAAAGACCTCTTTATCAGCCGTGTGGCAGAAGTTGTGGATGAGGCCTGGAGGAGGCGTAAAAAGGGTTCCGTGTCATGGGCCTACGGCCATGCAGTTGTGGGACATAACAGACGTGCTGCATAC
>CAYOYL010000147.1:0-12038 GCA_964408175.1 uncultured bacterium | reverse complement strand
TCAAGGTATGGTATCTTTGCCATAACCGCAAATCTTCTTGAGTCCTGTTCGTTTTGTGAGGAATGGGCAAAGGGGTCATCGGCGACAATCAGAACAAGGCCTCCAATGATACCTGTATATGCAGAGGTGATAAAAGGGTCAGATGCCACGTTCAGACCCACATGCTTCATTATTACAGCGGTCCTCCTTCCTGTAAGAGAGACACCGTAGGCGTTTTCATATGCCGACTTTTCATTTATTGACCACTCTACATAAAAACCGTAGGTCTTTGAAAACCTTATAAGGGTTTCGGTAATCTCGGAGGATGGCGTCCCGGGGTATGCAAAAGATGCCTCTATTCCTCCTTCCATTAAGCCGTAGGCTATAGCCTCGTTTCCAAGCAGATATTCTTTTCTCATTTTTTTGAATCTGGAATAAGGGACGAGAGAGAAAAGAAAGCAGTTTCGGTGCTCGAAAACAGGCTTCGCCTTGGGCTTCAGTGCAGATAAGACCTACGGTGAAATCGTCCTCTCGGAGAACTCACCCTCCTATCCGGAGGGTTCAAACAGCTCCGAGTAAGGTAATCCTCCGAACGCTACCGCTTTTCACCTTGTCTTATTACTGCCCTTCCGCACTCGCACTTCAATACTTTCCTTTTCTCTTCCCTCATATTATATAATTCTTATGTCGGAATTTCAGAGACCACATTCTTCATTGACTGAACCTGACAGGCATGTTAATATTAAAACTGATGGAGAAAAAAATACTGAATAGATGGATAAAAGGTTTTTTGATATTTGGTATATCTCTGTATCTTTTTTTCTGTCTTCTTTCTTTCAGTATATATGACCCCACGTTTGCCTTTGCAAGAATAGCATCTCCGGTAAGCAGTGACATAGCGAACTTTGGTGGCAGGTTCGGGGCATATCTTGCAGGACTTCTCTTTTATCTTTTTGGAAGCTCCTCATATCTTCTGTCTGTTCTCCTTGTCTTTCTCGGCTATAACACCATCTGGGGTGAAAGAGCAGGTATCTGGGAAAAAATAATAGGTGCAACGGGACTTTTTATAACTATTCTGATATTCCTTGCCATAAAAAGCGGGGTTGGCTCTTCAGGCGGGATATTGGGACTTATGCTGGGACCTCCCTTACAGGAATACTTTGGAAGTAGAGGGATATACCTGATGTTGATTCTCGCAGGACTGGGTTCTGTCACGGTAGGGTATAAAATTTTTGTTTATCCATTCTGGGAGATAACAAGCCGCCGCATCTTGTCAGGAAGGCAAGAGGCGGTCTCTTCTGAAGAGGTTAAGAGGGTGAAAGAGGAGAAGATAGTAAGGAGGACGCAGAGGATAAAACCAGCAGTTATTGAATCAAAAAGGGCGTATTCAGTGGAAACCTTACCTAAACAGGAAGAGAAAAGAACCAAGGGTGACCAGTTAATAACGTCCCATACCTCTAAAATCAAAGGATATAAACTACCGCCTTTGAACCTTCTTAAGGTTGGGACTCCGGCTCAGCAGGAGACCGCCGAAGACTTTGAAAGGTATGCCCAGGTGATAGAAGAAACCCTTGTAGAGTTCGGGATTGAAGGAGAGGTGGTACAGTTAAACCAGGGGCCCAGGGTAACAATGTATGAGGTGCAACTTGCACCCGGTATACCAATACAGAAGGTTCACAATATACAGGATAACCTTGCGATGAACCTGAAGACCACGACCATAAGGGTTGTGGCACCTCTTCCCAATAAGTCAACCGTTGGCATAGAGGTTCCAAACAGAGGAATTTCCATTGTATCCCTGCGTGAGATACTTACGAGCAAGGACTTTCAAAAGAGTCAATCAAAACTTACTATCGCCATAGGCAAAAACATTATGGGCAGACCTGTTGTAACCGATATGAATCTGCTCCCGCATATTCTTATAGCCGGTGCGACAGGTTCGGGTAAAACAGTCTGTATCAACTCTTTTATTACATCCATACTGTACAAAGCAACTCCGGAGGAGGTCAGGTTCATAATGATAGACCCTAAGATGGTAGAGTTGACACCATACAATGACCTGCCGCACCTTCTCTGTCCTGTTGTGGTGGATACAAAAAAAGCAGTAAATACGCTTAAGTGGTTGATTGCTGAAATGAGTAGAAGGTATAAACTCTTTTCCGACACGAAGGTCAGGAATATAGAGGGTTATAACTCCATCAAAAAAATAGAGAAACTTCCTTATATAGTGGTGGTGATAGATGAACTTGCTGACCTTATGATGATAGCCAAAAATGAGATAGAAAACAGCATCATAAGACTTGCCCAGTTATCAAGGGCGGCAGGGCTGCACCTTATACTTGCAACACAGAGACCTTCGGTAAATGTAATCACAGGTGTTATCAAGGCAAACCTTCCGTGCAGAATATCCTTTCAGGTGACCTCAAAGTTTGATTCTCGCACAATACTTGACAGGATAGGGGCAGAAAAACTTCTCGGGAGGGGAGACCTCCTTTTTATTCCACCAGGCAGTTCATCGCTAATGAGGATACAGGGATGTCTGATATCAGATGAAGAGATAGAAAATATCTGTACTTTTATCAAACAGCAGAAGTCACCTGAATATGAGATGGAGATAGTTGAGGGGCGTCCGGAGGCAGATAAGGATATTGATATTATAGGTATGACAGAAGGAAGTGGAGAGGAAGCAGACCTTTATCAGGAAGCAAAAAAGATTGTGCTTACCACAAAGATTGCCTCTATCTCAATGTTACAAAGGCGTTTGAAGATTGGTTTTAACAAATCCGCCGGGCTCATTGAGAAGATGGAGGAAGAAGGGATAGTAGGCCCTTACAGGGAAGGGAAACCAAGAAGGGTAACAGGTACAGAAGAAGATGGGGAATAGGCCGTTTAATGAGATATTAAAAGAAAAGAGGGAAGAGAATAACATCTCCGTAGAGACGCTCTTTAAAGAAATTCACATACCATCAAAATTCATACATATGATTGAAAACGGAGAGTGGGACGGTTTTCCCAGTAAGGTGCACCTCAAAGGTTTTCTCAGGATATATGCGGACTATCTCAAAATAGACCCATCTCTGGTAGATGTGTGTATAAAAGAGATAATGGAACCGTCTGAAGAGAAGAAAGCCCCGAATGGTGAGTATACTGCAGGGAAAGGCCTGCAAGGATTTTTTGATGTAAAAGACCGTTTTCCCCTTATTTTATTTCTCGCCATTGTTTTAATAATGCTTTGTCTCGTTATACTTTATCTCCTACCCGAATGAATAATAACAAGAAGATTTATCTGATAAGTCTGGGCTGTCCCAAGAATCTTGTTGATTCAGAAAATATTCTTGCGCTCCTTGGAGAAAAGGGTTATATACTTACAGATTCCAGTGAAGAATCTGATATATTAATAGTAAACACCTGCGGATTTCTTCAGTCCGCGGTTGAAGAGTCCATCGGAATTATCAAAAAACTCTGCCGCAGAAAACAGCAATGGCAAAAGATAATTGTGTATGGATGTCTTATCCAGCGTTACTCCAAAAGATTCCCCTATATAAAAGGCGTTGATGCTGTGATGGGGGTTGGGAACCCTGAAAATCTGGTGTCTTTGATTGAACAATTTGAGAGAAGAAAGGGTTATTTTATCGCAGGTAATCTGACAGGTGATGATAACTACCCGAGACTGATTACTACCTATCCTTATGCATATATAAAAATATCAGAGGGATGCGAGATGCGCTGCAGTTACTGCATTATCCCGAAAATCAGAGGCTTTTTAAGAAGCCGTAAGATACAGGATATATACAGTGAAGCACAAAGTCTTAAAGAGATGGGGATAAGAGAACTCATACTTATCTCCCAGAATACCACAAGTTACGGCAAAGACCTGAAAGGCAAAAAAAGGCTTGACGACCTGATAGTTAAACTTTCCGCACTTAGATTTCACTGGCTGCGCATTATGTACCTGCATCCTGCATATCTGAATGAACGGATGCTTGGTGTGATTGCAGGTGAACCGAACATCTGCAGGTATCTGGACATTCCTTTACAGCACGTACATCCTGAGATACTGAAAAGAATGAACCGTCCGGTAGTGGATTACAGCAGGATTGTTGACAGAATAAGGGAGATAGTACCCGGAGTAAGACTGAGAACAACGTTCATAACAGGTTTCCCCGGAGAGAGTGAAACACACTTCAAGGCAGTGGTGAAGTTTGTAGAGGAGAAAGAGTTTGACAGGATGGGCGTATTCTGTTACTCAAGAGAAGAGGGGACCCCTGCATACGACCTGCCCGGGCAGATACCTGAAAATATAAAAATGGAGCGGGAACGGATACTGATGGAGACACAGAAGAAAATCTCACGTAAGAAACTTGAGAGACTGATAGGGACAGAAATGGAGGTTCTCATAGAAGGGGAAAAAGGGCAGTACTTCACGGGCAGGACCGAGTTTGACGCTCCCGAGATAGATGGGACTGTATATGTAAAAACAAAAAAGAGTCTGAAGCCTGGCGATTTCTGCACGGTAACGATAACCTCCAGCACTGACTACGACCTCTACTCCAGATTCTGACCTCCAAAAAGGGAAAAGACAAAGGTTCTTACAGCAGTATCACTCAGGGAAATCCCCTGCGGCTTGTTTGTTACCCTCTGAGGAATAGGGACAGCCAGAGCGGTATGGTTATCAGAGAAAACAGGTGGGTATTGAGAACCGAAGCGGAAGCAAATTCAGTATCTGATTTGTAAACCTCCCCTAAGACCACACTGGCAATGGCTGAAGGCATTGTTGCCACCACAAGGAGTATAAACCGTGTCTCCAAGGGGAATGGGAGAAGATGCAGGATTATCACTGCAATCGCAGGGATAACCAACAAACGTAGTCCTACGACATATCCCTGCTGTCTGGTAAGGAGGTGATGGGGTTTCAGGTCAGCCATACTGCTGCCGGCAATAAACATTGCCAGAGGAATAGTCCCCTTTCCGAGGATATTTAGAGCAGAAAAAAATGAAGACCCCACCTCCTTCAGGAAGGGACTGCTCAGGAAGAGGTTCTGCGTGCCCATTATAAGGTCTCTTGTTGCGATTACGACTACGGAGATAAAGATTGACATTATCGGGACATTCAGCAGTTGTTTCAGACTTTTTCTGCGGAGTCTGCTTCCAGTGAGAGCAGAAACCCCCAGTGTCCAGACAGCAACTTCGGAGCCGAGAGTTGAGAAAATCAGAGCGGCAACACCCCTGTCGCCCCACAGCATAAAGACAATCGGAAGGGGAAGGAAAGAATAGTTGTTGATGGTACACTGAAACAAAAACTGTCTTTTTGTTTTATCCCCAGGAAAACCTACGAAGCGGGAAATGAAACTGCCGAGGAGATAACCTGTGGTCATAATGAGAATCGTTCCTGTAGGTAGAACCCAGTTCTTCGCCAGGCTTTTAAGGGTAAAGTTGCCGGCAAGAGAGGTAAATATAAGGGCAGGATAAAAAAAGTTGATAACTATCATTGACATCTGACCGGCGGTAGACCTATCCAGCATTTTGAATTTGCGCGCCAGTGCCCCGAATCCTATCATACAGAAGATAGCCAGTATCCTTATGAAAAGTTTTATAAACATATTTTCCTAATATGTACCCTCACCTGAACCCTCTCCAAAGTGGTAGGTTTATTTGATACCTTTGAGGGTCTGTCTGCCTGGTTTCAGGGCAACAGAGGTATTTCTGTAAACAAAGGTACCTTTAAGTCCTTTAGGCAGGGTTATTTCAGCGTCTATCTTATACTGCCCAGTTTTTTTAATCTTGACCTTTATGGTTCCCAGAGAATGCGGCATATTACCTTCAGCCCAGTCAAGGGGACCCAGGTGCGGTTCTATCCTGACAGTCCGGAAACCCGGTTCTGCCGGGGAGATACCGCATACAACCGCGAGAAGGTTTGCATTTGGATGGGCACTCCATGCATGACAGTCTGAACGGGTAGGTTCAGGTTTCTCAGCAAAGGTGGTGAGACCCATTGCCAGCATTTTTCTCCATGGCTCAAGGAGCGAAATGTAAAGGTCTCCCAGTCCTACCTTCTTCACAGCCTGGTGGAGATAGAACTGGAAATAATAGGTGCACTGTATTAGAGAATGGTTACCCAGAATTTTCTTCATAACCACCTTTTGTTTTTTGCGTGGTATTGTATCCGTTAGAATTCCAAAAACGTTAGCGTGCTGGCTGAACTGTCTTTTAGCCGGAGTATCAGATAACAGACCCATCTTATAGTCCCAGCACTTTTTCATAACAGACCTCTTTATTCCTGCGGCGAGTTCTTTGTAGCGTTTAACATAGTAATATTCGCCGACAGATTTTTCCATCTCTGCTGCATCAATCAGGGAGTTGATGAAAAGCATTGAGATGACTGCTGAATTTCCCTGTTCTCCTCCAGGCGGAACGCCCCCCTTATACTCCTTAGACCAGTCAACGAAATTCCACCAGGGTAAAGGGCCAAGAAGTCCTGTTTTGTCATCAATGTGTTCTTCAAACCATTTCAGGACAAGTCTGACATCTGAAAGGAACCTTCTGACAAAGGCAGGGTCATCACGGAACCAGAAGTAGTCGCTGAGCATGTTTATCCATATGAGAGAGAAGGGGGGTATTACCTGTATATAAAAAGAAGGATATTGACTTTTTGTCAGTCCTTCTGGAATGCGGGAGTCATCAAACTGTTGAATTGCCTTCCTCATCAACCTGTCATCTCCGCTGACATAAAGGGAGATAAGTGCCTGGATGCGGGTATCACCCACATACTGAAGTTGTTCATAGTAAGGACAATCCAGATAGGTCTCGTGGGCACAGAGTCTTGCTGTGCGCCAGCCGACATTCCAGATACGTTTCAATTCAGGGTTACTACTCTCAAATGACCCTTTTTCCTCAAACGGATAGCAGGTAAACAGTGAAGAAATCTTTTGTATCCTCAGCGGCTGTTCAGACGTAATAATTTTCATCTGCACATAACGAAACGTTCGCCACCATAAAGGATTGAAGACCCTGTTTTCCCCACCATCAGGTAGGAAACAATCACTAAAGCCTTTGATTGTCTTTCCTGCAACATCATTCCGGTTACCTTTTTCTTGTCCTTTGCGTAGAGACTCAGCGTAGCAAACAGTTACAGAGGAACCTTTCCCTCCGCTTACCGTTATCTCAGGATATGCAGTGGTGAGAAAAGACTGGTCAAGAATTATGGATGTACTGCTGTTGGAAGGAACTGACAGCCCGGACCTTCCAGAGAGGAAGCCGGAAGGGATGTTTAGACCTTCACTCTTTACTATTTTTTTGAAAAACTGTTGTTTTTCAGTCATAAACGGTATTGGTCGGGGCACCAGATATGGCACGGTTCCCCCACCTATTTCACGGGGCAGTGCCCTCGGGAAAACATTTTTTACGTCGGACCATATGTCATCTTTGAACTCTTTTTTCTCCCAGCCCCACGGATAAAGACTGCCATCAATTCTTTCTCCGGGTCCTGTTGCAAGGTGGGACATATCTCCTCCTTCCAGATATGGAGAATATGCTCTGTTGTAAAAAGACTTCCAACCGTTTCCGGAGCGGGTATCAACAATACGCTCTTTTTTAGAATTTCCCTGTACGATGAGGCAGGTTTGAAGGGTTATCTGTGCGAGAGGCCTGAGAACACCAAAATTCCATACCACAACTGCAAGTATGTTATCTCCTGTCCTGAGAAATTTTGCAATATCAACAGTTTCAAAAAACCATCTGTTCGCATCTCCACGGCACGGGCCTCTGCAGACTGACTCTCCATTTACGAAAAGGTGGTAGCGGTTATCGGCAGATATGTGTATGATAAAAGACCCAGCGCCCTTTTTTAGGTACAGCCTTTTACGAAAATAGAAAACGCCGAAATCGTTTAAGGGCCCATCAGGATTAAAAACCCACGAGGCTGTCCATGGTTTTTCAAGTATCTCTTTGCTAATCCTCATAATTCGTTTTTCCCAGAAGGGTCTATACCCTTTTGAATTGTAAATCTGACAATACTTTCCTTTTCTCTTCCCTAACACTCTGCAATTTTTATGTCGGATTTTGAGTATTATACAATTTTTTGACTTGCTGTTAAAATTGGAGTAAAATATTTAAGTTATGGAGGAGGGAGAAAGAAATGAAGAAGATAAAGGTGTTGATAACAGACCCTCTTGAACAGGAAGGTATAGGGATATTAAAAACAGCCGGTTTTGAGGTTGTGGAAACAGGGAAGGTTTTACCTGAACAGCTTTGCGGAATAATAGAGGAATACGATGCGGTCATTGTAAGGAGCGGTACCAGGATAACCTCAGAGGTTATAAAAAAAGCAAAAAACCTGAAGGTTATCGGCAGGGCAGGTGTCGGCCTTGACAATATAGACGTAGAGACTGCTACGCACGCCGGCATCATAGTAATGAATGCTCCTGAGGGCAACACCCTGTCTGTTGCCGAACATACCATAGCAATGCTTATGGCTCTGGCAAGAAATATTTCTTCAGCAGACCAGTCAATGAAAGGCGGCAGGTGGGAAAAGAAGAAATATATGGGAGTTGAGATATACAATAAGACTCTCGGGATAATAGGTCTTGGAAGGATAGGCAGAAGGGTATCAGTAATTGCCAGAGGTCTGGGTATGAAGGTTCTTGGATATGACCCTTACATAGACAGTGCCGAGATGGGAAATTCTGACGTCAGGTTGATAAATCTCCAGGGACTTCTCAATCAATCTGATTTTATAACGCTGCATATCCCTTCCAGTGATTCTACCTACCACCTGATAGGGGAATCTGCGTTTGAGATGATGAAAGATGGGGTGAGGATAATAAACTGTTCGAGGGGAGGGATTGTTGATGAGGAGGCTCTCTGTAAATATATTACAGCAGGCAAGGTAAAGGGTGCAGCCCTTGATGTTTTTGAAAAAGAACCTCCATTGGCAGAAAACCCGCTTCTTAAGATGGAGCAGGTTGTTTTAACACCTCATCTCGGGGCATCCACGAAAGAGGCGCAGATAAATGTTGCCCAGCAGCTTACCTCACAGATAGTGTCAGCTTTGACTAAGAAGGTAATAATGAATGCGGTAAATCTGCCGTCTCTTGATAAAGATTCCATGGAAAAACTCGGGGATTATCTTTCGCTTGGAGAAAAGATGGGAGTTCTTTTGAAGCAACTCGCAGACAGGGAGATAAAAGAAATCGGTATAACCTACAGTGGGGATATAACAAATTATGACCTTTCTCTTTTAAAATCTCACATAACCGTAGGATTATTGAAGAGCACAGAAAAGATAAATCCTGTAAACGCATCCCTTATATTGAAAGAAAAAGGGATATCCGTCAAAGAAACCAGACAGGAAATTGGTGGTGAATTTACCAATCTCGTAACGGTTGAGATTAAAAACGGTCATGACATATCTGTAGCAGGTACCGTAAGAGAAGGAGAAGAAAGGATTGTTAAGATTAACGGTTTTTCAGTAGAAGCAGTCCCTGACGGTTATCTTCTGGTATGTTATAACGAAGATAAGCCCGGCATAATGGGACATATTGGCACGATTCTTGGAGAGAAGAGGGTAAACATAGCATCTATGACCCTTGGTAGAAATAAAAAAGGCGGACAGGCAATAACTGTTCTGAACCTGGACCAGGGGATAGACAGTGAGGTTCTAAACAGGTTAGAGGAATTTCCGGCCATACATTCGGTGAAACTTGTAAGGATATAAAAAAGTGAAACAGTGTAAATTACTCTTTAACGTAAAAACAACAATACCCGTTTTTATGAAGTTTTTGTTGCCCCTTACAAAATGTCATGCCGGATAATCCCTCTTTAATGCGGCGGAAGGGATTTTAACCTCTAATATTCTTTCTGTCTCACCGTAACTAAACGAGTGGTTAGTGGAAAGTGGGTAATAAAAGATAAGGTTAAAAGGATTATCAACTATTCTCTAATCACTGCCTTAAAAGAGGGGGTGATTACCATTAACGAGATAAACACAATGAAACTTATCCTTCCATGGTTTGTTCTATGGGGTGGGGTTTCAATACTTATAGGATATCTGTGGAGGAAGTATATCGGTGAAAGAACAGTTAAAGCGGCTGAAAAGAGAGCTAAGGGTATTATTCAAGAAGCGGAAAGCCTTGCTCTCAATAAGAAGCGTGAACTTGATATTGAAGCCAAAGAATTGATATATCGGCTGAAGAATGAGTTTGAAAGGGAAACGAGGAACAAAAGGAAAGAGATACAATTTCAGGAGAAACGTTTACAGCAGAGAGAAATCAACCTTGAGCGGAAATCTGAAATACTGGAAAAGAAAGAGTCTGAAATCTCTGTAAAAGATAGGGCAATAGAGAGCAGAGAAGTATCTATAAAAAGTAAAGAGATAGAATACTCATCTTTGGTAGAAGAGACTAAAAGAAATCTTGCCAGGGTATCTGGGCTGTCAGTTGAAGAAGCAAAAAAACAGCTGCTTCAGGCTATGGAAGAAGATGCTAAAAAAGAAGCGGTTGTGATGCTCAAGAGAATTGAGGATGAAACCAGAGAAAAATCTGAGGAGAAGGCACGTGAGATTCTGTTAACGTCAATGCAAAAACTTGTTCCTGAAGAGGCTTCAGAAAGCGTTGTGTCTGTTGTAAGTCTTCCCAACGATGAAATCAAGGGTAGGATTATAGGCAGAGAAGGTCGGAACATAAGGGCATTTGAGATGGCTACAGGAGTGGACCTTATAGTTGATGATACTCCGGAAGCTGTAACGCTCTCTTCTTTTAATGCCTACAGGAGAGAGATAGCACGGCAGACTCTTGATAGACTGATAGCCGATGGACGCATACACCCGGGCAGGATTGAAGAGGTAGTGGAGAAGATTGAGAAAAAGGTGGAAGAGAATATAACTGAAGAGGGTAAAAATACGATTTTTGAGATTGGGATTGAAAATGTACATCCCGAGATTGTAAAACTACTCGGTAGGATGAAGTATAGAACAAGTTACGGTCAGAATGCCCTGCAACACATAAAAGAAAGTGCCTTCTTTGCCGGGATGATAGCAGCAGAAATAGGTCTTGACATAAAAACAGCAAAAAGGGTGGCTCTCATGCACGACATAGGGAAAGCAGTTGACCAGGAGGTTGAAGGCTCACATCCTGAGATAGGAGCGGAACTCTTAAGAAAATACGGCGAAAGTGATGTTGTGGTTGAGGGGGCATTAAACCACCATAAGGATGTTGAGGTCAGTGCCCCTTATACGCTTTTGACACAGATAGCAGATGCTATCTCTGCGACAAGACCAGGTGCAAGGCGTGATACACTGGAGAAGTACATAAGAAGGATTGACGAGCTGGAAAAAATTGCTTCCGCTTTTGAGGGAGTGAACAATGCATTTGCCATCTCCGCAGGTAGAGAAATTCGGGTAGTGGTAAAACCTGAAAAGATATCAGATGTTGCGGCAAAAAATCTTGCAAGAGAAATTGCCAAAAGAATTGAGCAGTCTATGCAGTACATAGGTCAGGTTAAAGTAACAGTTATAAGAGAAACGAGAGAGACCGAACTTGCTAAATGATAGAATAGACAAGGATTGCAAGAGACAAAACTTCTCAAGCCCTTGCTATTTGTAAAATTCCTCTTGACAAATTTTATAAGGGGTTGTAAAATAAAGGAAATTTGCGGTAAGAAGATATAAAAAGCAGAATTTCTTTCTGTCATGATGCGAGATGGTAAACCAAAGATTCTCAAAAAGCATCGTGGCAAGAGAATTCAAGGTAAAGGAGGTGAGATATAGTGAATAAAGGAGAACTTATAGCAGCCGTAGCAAAGGTTGTAACAACGAAGAAAGAGGCATCTGCAGCAGTTGATACTGTTCTGGACTCAATCAAGGCATCTTTGAAAAAAGGCAAGGCCGTGACACTGGTTGGATTTGGAACGTTCAAGGTAGCCAAGAGGAAAGCGAGGACGGGAAGAAATCCGAGAACAGGCAAGGAGATAAAGATTGCAGCAAAGAAGGTTCCGGTTTTCAAAGCAGGAAGCGACCTGAAAAAAGCGGTCAAATAATAAAAGGAAAGAAGCGGACCTTTCTATCT
>CAYOYL010000146.1:0-9270 GCA_964408175.1 uncultured bacterium | reverse complement strand
TGGGGCAAGAAGGTGCTGGAGAATGATTACCTGTGTTATGACATCACGTCAGTCTCTTCTTACGGAGAGCTTAATGAATATGCCAAGTACGGATATAACCGGGATGGGGAGAAACTCCGGCAAATCAACCTGGCGCTTCTGGCCGGACAGAAAGAGCAACTGCCTGTTTACTATGAACGGCTGCCCGGCAACATCAGCGATGTTAGTACCCTGCACCGGTTTTTAACAACCTTTGATTACCTTAATTTACCTAAACTTCACCTGGTTCTGGATAAGGGGTTTTACAGCAAAAAGAACGTGGAGGAACTGCTGGCTTCCCGGGATAAGTTTATAATTGCCGCTCCCAATAATCTTAAGTGGGTACAAGAAATAATCGATAAGAATAGGGAGTCCATCAAGAATCCGGAATGCTACAGGAAACTGGAGGGAGAGATTCTTTATGTTCGGACAAATCTCTATCCCTGGGGGAATATGCGCAGGCGGTGCTATGTGCATCTTTATTACAACTCTTACATAGATGCAGAAACGTTTAACGATTTCACCGAGGAACTGCTCACCTGTAAGCAGGAACTTGAGACCGATAATCTTGTAATTGCACATGAAGATATGTACAAAACCTTTTTTACAATCAAGGAAACTCCGGTACGGGGCAGGAAAGTGCTGTTCAACAATGAGGTTATAGAGAAGTACCGCAACCGTTATGCGGGATTCTACGTGATACTGACAAACGATATAAAGAATCCCATAGAAGCACTTAGGGTATACAGGGACAAGGATGCGGTAGAGAAATGTTTTGACGACCTGAAAAATCAGTTGGATATGAAACGCCTGCGGGTACAGAGTTCAGCAGCCATGGACGGCCGGCTCTTCATTCAGTTCATTGCGCTGATTCTTATCAGTGCTTTACGGAAAAAGATGAGGGATACAGGGTTGATTGATAAATATACACCGCGAGAGTTGCTGATGGAGATGGAAACGCTGACACAGATTCGTTATTCAGGCAGGTACGGACAGATACTTACCGAGATTACCAAGCCGCAAAAGGAAATTCTGGAAGGTTTGAATGTCCCGGTTCAAACGTAGTTATAATTTTTGCGGGAAATTAGGTTACTGAAGACATGGAATTCAGGAGTTCAGAGGAGGTAAAGAAAATAGCCAAGGAGGCAATAATTCAGGGTGGTAGAAAGGGAAGGTTTATTCTGATTCCATCCAATGTCCCAGAATCAAGTCCCATATCACCGCAGATGGAAGCAAACTACATTGAATTCCTTCACTCCTGTATAGAATGTGGCAGATATCCTATTGTCTAAATCATACTGTGGTATATCCTATCAACAAATTCCATTGTTTTAAAGGCATCTGCGAAGTTTGTCTGAGGAATCTGTTTTGTTTTTATGCACTCAATAAAGTGTTTGTTTTCATCGTAAAAACCTGAGACCTTATACACCTCTTTTCCCTTTGCCACGTCCGATGCTTCTAAAACTTCTCCTTGTTTGTTGCCGTCTTTATAAATCACAGCCGATTCTTCCGGGTTAACAAATGCACAAATTCCCTTTCCGTGCATCTCAACACTGTAGATGCGTGTGCCTGAAACCCAGTTTGTTGAAAGAAAACCTATTGCCCCACTTTCAAACTCAATCATTGCGTAAAAACAGTTGTCGTACTCAGCAAACAGACTTTTAACTGAACTTACTATCTTTTTGGGTTCGCCCGCCATCCACCTCAGTATGTCAACAGAGTGTATGGCATCGCAGGTTAATATATCTATTGCCCCGTTGTAATAAGGCGGCTGGTCAATGTAGTTTTTGAAGAAATTTGCCTGGCACTGTATTATATTACCTCTTTCCTCTATTCTTTTTTTTGCCTCTACCATAACAGGTGCAAATCTTCGCTGGAAACCTACCATGGTCATTACTCCCTTTTTTTCTGCAAGGTTTGCCATCTGTCTGGTTTGTTCCTTTGTAACCCCGGGTGGTTTTTCTATGAAAACGTTTAATCCGAGATTCAGAGAGTAGACGGCTATGTCATAAAGATGGTAAGGTGGCATTATGATATAGACCCCGTCTGGAGATGTTTTCTCGAGCATCTCTTTATAATCAACAAATGTCCGTTCTATGTTATATCTCTTAGCTGTTTCAGCCATGCGGTCCTGCATCAGGTCTGAGATACCCACAATTTCAACATCTTCAATTAAATGCAGTGATGGATAGTGGACAGTATTTGCCATTGTCCCTGCCCCGATAACCGCTATTTTAACCTTTTTCATTTTTATAAATCTCCCTTCCAGTTTCAGTACTTGCTGCCTTTGTTTATAATGTTGCAAATTTTTTTTACAGTATTTTCAAGGTTTTTGTTTATAAGTCTGAAGTGATACTCTTTCATAAGTATCTCCTTCTCTTTTCTTGCAGATTCTACACGTTCTTTTATTTCAATTTCGGTAAGACCTTTCCTTTTTCTTATCCTCTTTTCCTGTTCCCTGATAGAAGGAGGCATAACAGCTATCAGGGTTGCTCCCGGGAGTTTTTTTTTGATGCTCATCCCGCCCTGAGTATCTATTGTAAGAAGTATCTTCTTATTTTTTGCCAGCCCTCTCAGGATTTCTTTTTTGGGAGTTCCGTAGTAGTTACCATAGACCTCAGCCCACTCCGCAAACCTGTCTTCTTCTATCATCGCTCTGAAACGTTCCCTTGTTACAAAGTGATAGTTGATACCATTTTTCTCTCCAGGGCGAGGTTTTCTGGTTGTATAAGATACAATAACTTCAAGACCGGGAATTTTTGCATTCAATCTTTGGGCTATAGTGGTTTTCCCTGTTCCTGACGGGGCAGAGATAACAAAAATGCTCTTGTTTTTTTGTAACATTGGGTTTCAGTCCTGAAAAAATGGATGTAATCACTCAGGATCCAGCCCCAGAATCCTTCTCCTTCTTGGATTAAAAGCTCCGTCTTTTTTGATAGCACGGACAGCTCTTTCTGCTATAGTTTTAAAACCGCTATCCAGTTGTTTCTCCCACTGTGCGAGTGCTTTATCAGCCTCTCCATTCAACTCATAGGCATGGGCGAGTACGCTATCAACATACTCAGGATGGGGAAACTTGATGGCTTTTTCCAGATAGCGTGATGCATTCTTATAGTCTTTCCCCTTATGATAATATGTCCAGCCCAGTTCAAAATAGATATCATACTTTTCGGGGTTATAGGCGACACCTCTTTTTAGAAAATTTATCCCCTTGTTATACCAGAACAACTGTTCGCGGGGGATGGAAACCATAGACTGTCCTATCTCTACGAGGGGTTGAATACCTGTGTTTTTTTGTAGTTCTTCCAGTTCGGCATCATATCTATCAATCCTGGCGGTGATTTTGGGTATTTCATTTTCAGGCATACCGATAGAGTTGTAATCCTGAAAATCCTCTTTCAATTTATTGACTTCCTCTGCAATCTTTAAAACAGGCTGTGCGGCTCTCTTTTCTGTCTCTGAAAGATTCAGCAGACCGTCGTCCATCTGTTTTTTCAGTTTTTCTGTTTTTCCCCCTATGTCGGCGAATATATTATATGACATGTGCCATCCACCCACAGCCCATACGGTTATGTACTTGGGTTGCAGCCATGACACCGAATCAAACAAAGGAAGCATCTTGTAGTGTAGCCCCTTATGCCAGAAGTCTTCAATGTTTAACCATAACAGGTCTGCTGCAATTCCTCTGAATCCACCCAGTACAAGATTTCCGGCAACCTGTCCCGGCATAAGAAGTAGACGTCCTTCAAGGTCTTCAATCTTTCTGTTATAGTCAATCTTAACCTGAAGGAGCCCGAGTGGTATGTAAAGAAAAAGAGCAAGAGAAAGAACTATCCAGTTTTTCCCTCTGTTCATACTTCCCTCTTGTTAAAAAAGTACATTCCTATCAAAACGACTATTACTATGTAAAGAATGCCGTAAAGGGTTGTCATCCCGACGTATTTCCAACTGACATCTACTCCCACGACTACCTTATCTTTTATATTGAAATTTTCATAGTTGGGGATGATGGTATAAAGTACCTCTCCCAGGCCTTTTAAAACAACGTTTTCCACCCTTTCAAGAAGTTGTTTTCCATATGATATAAGATGACCCACTATATAAAGAAAGAAGGAGAATATCAGGTTGAATGCATCCGTGGCGAAGGTTGCTACAGCAAGGGTAATTGAACCTATGAGGACAAGCGAGATATAAATGAGGAAAATAGTCTTGAATGTTTGTATGTCAGGAGGGTTCTTTTTAAAGTAGAGGAGCCCTACAAAGAATATACTCATGAGAACTACATTTAACAATATGATAAGAGATTGACCTATAAGTTTTCCTATGACAAAATTGTTTCTGGTAATGGGTTTTGAAAGGAGGGTATAGATTGTCCGTTTCTCTATCTCTCCAGAAACTGCTGCCAGCGCAGTAAAGATAGCAATCAGAGCCCCAAAAAACTGGATGGTTGAAAAACTGACATCTTTTATCATTTTCATCTCATCCTCTGCTGCAAGGAAGGAGAAAAATCTGGATGCCCCTATAACAACAAGCGCAACCACCAGTAAGATGTAAAAAGTTTTTTTCCTTAAAGATTCATGAAAGGTATTAAGTGCTATGACCCATGTTTTTTTCATTTTGAATCCTCCCTTGCCCTGTTTCCTCATCAAACTTTTGTATGGCTCTGACAAAAAGGTCTTCAAGGTTGTCTGCTTTATACTGTTCAAGTAGACTGCTGAGTGTTCCAGAGGTTAGCATATTACCTTTATGAAATATGACAATTCTGCTGCAGACCCTTTCAACTTCAGAGAGAAAATGGCTTGATAGAAGTACAGTTTTTCCTGCCTTGTTCAGGTCAATCAACAGGTCTCTTGTCTCTTTACAGCCGATAGGGTCCAGGCCTGTCGTCGGTTCGTCCAGTATGAGAATCTTCGGGTCATTGATGAGGCTTGCGGCTAAACCTATTCTTTCAAGCATGCCTTTTGAATAGTGTTTTAGAGAAAGGGTCCTCGCATCATACAGATTGACAAGATGGAGGAGCTCTTCAGTACGTTTACTTATAAGAGCCGCAGGCATATCAAAGAGTCTCCCATAGAACTTCAGAATTTCAGGAGCTGTCAGGTAGTCATAATAATAAGGATTTTCAGGCAGAAACCCGATATTTTTCTTAACTCCAACTGAGTACTGGTCCTTTCCCATTATTGATATCGTCCCCTCTGTGGGAAAGATTATCCCAAGTAAGAGTTTTAGACATGTTGTTTTACCTGACCCGTTTGGACCGAGAATACCAAAAATCTCACCTTCTTCCACACTCATACTGACCTTATTTAGTGCTGTTACGTTTTTGTTTTTGCCGAGTGTATAAACTTTTGACAGATTTTTTGTTTCTATAAGTGCCATTTATAACCCCTCCCTGGAATGACCGATAACTGAAAATGTTACCACAAATATTTTGTTTTTGTCAACAGACGTACAACTTTTCAATTATCTCAGACAACATTTCACCACTTCCCCCGAAATATTCAACATCCCGTTTCATCTGCCTGTAAATAATGTTCAGTCTGCGGTGTAAATCTTCTGTATTTCCTTCGTTGTCTGCTATATCGTCCCTTATCTGAAATGCAATACCGAAGTTCTTAGCAATCTGTATTATGTGATACTGCTCTTTTTTATTGACCTTTTTGAAAAAAAAAGGGGTTGTGAAACACGACTGGAATAACCTGCCTGTCTTTCTCGCATCAATCCTCTTTTTTATATCAGCCGGGATTTTTCTACCCTTAAAGCGGATATCCATCTCCTGACCTCCTGCCATGCCTTCAGAACCGATTGCTTCAGCAACTGATTTTATCAATTCAGGGTTTTTAGATTCTGCCATTACTTTAAATGCAAGTGTTAGAAGGGCATCTCCTGAAAGTATGGCAACCGGCTCGCCGAACTTTTTGTGGCAGGTCAACCTTCCTCTCCTGAAGTCGTCATTATCCAGAGAAGGCAGGTCGTCGTGTATCAACGAAAAATTATGAATAAGTTCAATGCCGCAGGCAGCAGGCATAACTTTTTCTTCTTTTACTCCGAAGAGCCTGCCTGTTGCAAGGACTATGATGGGTCTCAGTCTTTTACCTCCGGAGAATACGCTGTATCTCATAGCCCTGTGCAGGGTTTTGGGTTCCCTGTCAGATGGAGGCAGTATCCTGTCAAGATGTTCCTCTATAAGGTTTTTATATTCTATCAGAGTCTTTTTTTTCATTTTATGTAGACCTTTTCCATTCGTGGACTTCCGAAACCACAGAGTATTTCCTGAGGAATGGTCTTGCATATTCTGGCCATCTCTTCAATTTCAAAATTATCTCCGAAAACCTGCAGTGCGTCACCTGTCTTGACATTCTTTCCTGTAACATCAACGAGTGTCTGGTCCATACAGATATTCCCTACTACCTTGATTCTTTTTCCCTTGTACCTGAAGTGAAAGTTGTTTGACAGCATTCTTTCGAGCCCATCTGCGTAGCCTATACCGGTTGTGGCTATCTTTGCGGTTTCTGTCGTTGTATAGGTAATTCCGTAACTTATGTGGGTGCCTTTGGGAACTGTTTTGGTGTAGATAATTCTGCAAAACCCTTTAACGGCAGGTTCAAGAACGAGTTTTCTGCGGAGGTGTTCTTTAGGATAAACCCCGAATAGAAGAAGTCCTATTCTTATCATATCAAAATTTTTATAACTATCAGGCAGGTTTAACATGGCAGGGGAATTTGCTATGTGTTTAATAGGAATGTTAAAGTCAGCAAGATTTTTGATAACCTCATTAAAATTGCTCAACTGTTTTTTTGCATAGGTTTTATCTTTAGATTCAGCTGTGGCGAAATGTGTAAATATGCCTTCAATTTCTATCCCTTTGTTTTTTGAAACTTTTTCAATAAATTCCTGCGTTTCCGCAGGTCTGACCCCTATCCTTCCCAGTCCTGTATCCACCTTTATGTGTACGACCGCCTTTTTATTCCTTTTTCTGATGACCTCCGAAAGGGCACTCAGCAGTTCATTGTTAAAAAGCGTTATTGTTATATCATTCATAACAAGGGTCTCAACATCTCCGGGCAAGACAGGTCCCAGTATCATTATGGGTTTTCTTATACCCGCATCCCTCAGTGTTATTGCTTCTGAAGCAGTGGCCACGCCAAAACAATCAACCGTTTTTTCTATACCTGCTGATATCCTGTTTATACCCATTCCGTAACAGTCCCCCTTGACGCATGCCATAAATCTTCTTTTGGTATGTCCCTTTATTTTTTCAATATTCCCTCTTATCTTATTAACGTTTACCTCTATCCATGCTCTCTTTTCCATTTATCTCCTTATTCCTTCCTGTCAGTTCCAGAAGTCCTACAATTACAAGAATTATGAACACCTGGAAGAGTATTATTATGCCGCCGAAGATGTTAAGGCTGCCAAGCAAAAGTGCTCCAATGCCCGTACAAAGCGTCAAAAGGTATATAAACAAAACCGCCTGTTTTTGGGTCATCCCCAGACTGACCAGACGGTGTGAAATGTGGTTTTTATCTGCATGGGAAATAGGCAGACCCCTTTTTTTCCTTATCCATATGACGGTTATGGTGTCAAAAAACAGCACTGAGAAAATCACCAGAGGTGTGAAAACAGGCAGGAAAGTTTGAGGCTCTTCATACCTGTAAAAGGTAAGCAGTATCGCAGTTGTCCCGAGGAAGTATCCGAGGAAACTGCTTCCGCATTCGCCCATAAATATCTTTGCAGGGGGGAAGTTATGTTTGAGAAAGCCAAGGATACTTCCGAGGAAAACGGCAAGTAGGGTTGCGACGAATAACTGCCCCATCTGCACGGCGAAGACAAAAAGGATGGTTCCGCTTATGAACGCGACACCTGCGCTCAAGCCATCCATGTTGTCCATCAGATTAAAACTGTTCATCATCAACAGGAACCACAGAGCAGTTATTATGAAGGATTGAAAGATATCTGGCAGGAAAAACGAAATTCGTATTCCACCCAGAAAGATAAGAATTATGGCTGCTATTTGTAGTGAAAGTTTCTGGTATGCTTTTAGTCCCTTTCTGTCGTCTATGATGCCGAAGGTGACCACCACTGCTCCGCCGATGAGTACAATAATTACCTGTTTTATGGTATTCTCAATGCCCGGAACATAGACCTTCAGGAAGTCAGGTATCAGTCCGCTTTTGACAATGAATATGCCGGTAAGGATTGTAAACAGGATTGAGGTATATATCCCCAGTCCTCCCAGTAGTGGAGTGGGTTGACGGTGTACACTTCTTGCCGATGGAATTGCAATAAATCTAAACTTGCGTGCAACCCTACCTGACAGAAAGGTAAGTGTTACAGACAACAGCCCGCTTACCAGAAAAGCAATAACATACACCAATCCCCACATCTCAATTTCCCCGCGATTTCATGTTTTTTCTTCCTGAAAATAAGGTAATAAACTATTACGCTTTAAATTATATAACATCTGCCGATTTTCCACAATAAAATAAGAGGAAGATAGTGAAAAATGAGATGAGATTAAGAGGGTTATGTGCACAGCGGTATAATATCGGTTGCAGATTTTACGGCTATTATCCTTTTGTCTTTTATCAAGTTATCATTAACATCTCCCCTTAGAATGATAAAGGCCTTTTTTATACCTGTTGTAAAGGGGATTTTTGCATCCTCTGTCAGATTATCTCCCACAATGGCAATCTTTTCAGGCGGAATGCCGATATGGGCAATGGCTCTCTTCCACAGTTCCTTCTGGGATTTCTGGCCCCTTAAGATATTTGCACCGAGGATTCTTTTAAAATACGGTGTCCCTGTGATATCTCCCAGTCCTGCCCTTTTCAGTTTAAGAAGGCATCCTACGACAGGATTATTACTGACAACAAAAAGATTTTTCTTTTTTCCGTGCAGTTTTTTTATCAGGTCCACAGTATCCTGGTAAACTGACAGGTATTCCTTGTGCCACCGGTATATCCTCTCCCACGTTTTTTCCAGAGGCAGGTTGAACTCGGCAACAAAATCCGGGTAGTCCCACCAGATAATTTTGTCAGCATATTCTTCAATCTTTTTTTTCGCCTCTTCTGGCCTATAGCCTTCTTCCGCCATCACATCCCTTATGACACCAAAGATAGGATTCCTCCAGACCAGTTTTTCTTCCGGATATCTTTTCCCCGGGTTGTTGTCGGTAATCGTTCCGTCTATATCCACAAAAAAATAGTTTGGTTGATTATTCTCCATTTAGACAAATTCTCCCCTTCCATT
>CAYOYL010000145.1:0-3687 GCA_964408175.1 uncultured bacterium | reverse complement strand
ATACCCGGAAACCGATTATGGTAAAATTTCGGCTGGAAAGATTAACACTTCTGATTAGTACTTTCCTCATTTTAAGCGGTTGTGGATATAAATTTATTTCAGGAGGTGGAAAGAAGATTTTTCTACAATCTGTATTAAATTCTACATTACAATCTCGTATAGACCTGCACCTTGCTGGTGAGATTAAAAAGGTTTTTGTTGAATATCCTGAATTCTCACCTGTCAATCACGAAGATGCAGCAGATTATGTTTTGCAGGTTAACATAAAAAAGTGGGAACGTATGCCTATGTTTTTTTCAAAGGAAGGGAGGGATGAAATAAGCATTGCGAAATTTTACATTGAAACTGAGGTTGTAGTGTCAAGGAAGAAACAAAAACTCTTCACTGACCTAATCAGTGATGTACTTGCAGTTTCATTGGTTAATGCATATGACGAAGAATATATCCTGCAAAAAATTTCTAAGAAATTAGCCGACAAGATATACTTTTACATGTTAGAAAAAACATGAAAAAGAAAGATTCTGATAACTATATAATACTGGGACAGACAGAAAAGGCCGAAGAGGTAAAATTATACCTTATCAATAAATATCTGGTTGAAGACTTTGACATAAAAACACTTTTTGCAGGTGAAATGCCCATAGGGAAAATTCTTGAGGAAACCGAGTTTTTACCACTCTTTTCACGAAAAAAAATTCTGTTTGTAAAGAACATAGAAAGGTTTTTAAAGGCAGACTGTGAAATTTTGAAGGAATATTTTGACAGACCTTCTCCAAACACCTGTCTTATTATGACGGGTAAAAGTATAAAAGCCCCCATGGACAGATACGTTGATGTCTCTGCGGAGAAGGACCTCAGCGGACTGTTCCCTATGGTTTTCAGGATGGCGACAAAAAGCGATGGAGAAAGACTGCTTGGATTATTTAAAGATTACCTTAAGAATAACGAAAAAGACTTTGCTGCCGTTATTAACGCTGCTGTTATATATCTGAGAAATGTGGTAAAGCGACAGAAAGGCATTGACAGAGAAACTTTAAACAAATATAGGGAACTGCAAAAACTGGACTTTAATTTAAAAACAGGACAGATACACCCGGGCACTGAACTGGAAATATTTCTTTACTATCTATTCATCTGATTTCTTCGTATTAACACCAAACTTATTCTTGAATTTAGCCAGTCTGCTTTTTTTTCTTGCTGCGGTATTTTTATGTATAACTCTTTTTGCAGCAGATTTATCAATGTTTTTGTTGGTTTTTTTTAACAATTCTTCTGCCTTATTGTCTTTGTTAAGAATAGACTTTTTTACTTCTTTTACAGCAGTTTTTATTTTGGACTTCTGCATTCTATTGTAGTTTCTCTTTTTTGCTTCCTGCCTTTGTTTCTTCAGGACAGTTGCTTTTCTTTTCATTTTTTATCTCCCTGTTTCTATTGTATATCATTACTTTTGTGGTATGATATTAGCACAAATCAAAAGATTTATCAAGGATTATCCAGATATTGCAGAAATATCCTGCCTGTGGAAAAAGTAAGAGGATGCAATGGTGTCAAAGGAGGAGAAGACTATGAACAAGGAAATAAAAAAATACAGGGAGATAGCCCTTAATATTCTGAAACCTTCAAAAAAAGATATAGAAAAAGGACTTAAACTGCACGAAGAATCCATCATCTGGGACGCATATGGATTTGCACCTGTTGCCGCTGTCAACGGCAGTCTCCTTAAAGATGCTCTTGAAAACGGAGCATCAGGTGCAGAAATGCAGGACCTGACAGAAGATATGATGATGACCCGATTCGTACGCGATAAGGGGGTTTATAAAGAATATATGGAGGCATGGGAGGCATCAGGAGTTACCTGCGTCATGCAAAACGCGGGTCAGGAAGGTAACTCAGTAAACCGTCTGCTCAAAAGACATGCACGATTCACATGGGTAACCGATATGCTGAAACCTTCTGTGAGAAAGGTTGTCGCTCCTGAAGAGGTCATCTCTGCAAAAAAAGAAAAGGCTCACTGTCTCTGTTTTTCCGGAAACGGCGTTCCACTCTCTGGCGAGTTTATATCAGTTGAAGAAGAGAGCCGATATATAAAAATTTTTTTCCAGTTGGGTACACGAATGATGCACCTAACATATAACAGGAGAAACCTGTTGGGTGACGGTTGCACAGAACCTGCAAATGCAGGATTAAGCGATTTCGGCAAAACAGTTATAAGAGAGATGAACAGGACAGGAATTATCGTTGACGTGGCACACAGTGGACAGCAAACCTCTATTGAAGCGTGCAAGGCATCTTCCTCTCCTGTGGTGGCAAGTCACTCGGTATGCATGTCTTTGCGGAAGCATGCAAGGGCAAAAACAGACGAGGTTATCACTGCCATTTCAGATACAGGGGGATATATAGGAATATGTGCTGTACCTGCTTTTCTCGGCGGGAGAGGAGACATAAATGCATTCCTTGACCACATATGCTATGCAGTCAAGAAATTCGGAGCCGAGCATGTATCCATAGGAACAGACCACGGGTATGTTCCATCTACATTTGAAAAAGAACATGCAAAGGTCCCGGCATATCCCAGAAGAACACCGTGGGAGTCTTTCTGGGCCAAGGACGACCCTCTTTTTGATAAAAAATGGGGTAGCCCAGAAAAATTAAAGAGCCTTATATGGACCAACTGGCCTCTTTTTACAGTAGGGCTTGTTCAGAGGGGGCTGTCCGAGAAACAGATTTCTGCAGTTATCGGAGGGAACGTTATGAGAGTCTGCAGGGATGTTCGCACAGCATCTGAATTCAAAGGTGTTCCCGGGTGTTTCAATCTCTGAACTAAACCGCAGGGGCGGGTTTACAGTCTGAATTATGCGGATGAATAAAAAGGCGACCGAGTTTGATACCTATTACAGGATGTTTGCACAGAAACTTTATGGAGTTGCTTTTAAAATGGTCAACAATCAGCAGGATGCACTTGATATAGTCCATGAAGGTTTCATCAGGGCGTACCAGAACTGGGAAAAGTTCAGGGGTGATGCGGCGGTATCAACCTGGCTTTATAAGATAACACTGAATCTATCGTATGATTTTTTGAAAAAGCAGAGAAGGGCAAACTTACTGCCTATTGAGAAAGACTTTGAGGATAAAAGAGTCATTCCCGACGATAGAAGGGTAATGGAGTCTGACAGGATTGAAAGAATAAAGGCGGAGATTAAAAACCTTACGCCGAAACAAAAATCAATATTTATACTCAAGTCTTATGAGGAGTTGACTTACGAGGAAATTGCTAAGATTATGCACAGCCGGGTAGGAACCATAAAAGCAACATATTTTCAGGTAATACAGAAAATAAAAAAAAGGTTGGGAGAAAAAAATGGACTGCAGAGAATTTGAGAGAATGATTGTAGACTATGTAACCAAAGAACTAAAGGGTCCTGATGTTAAAAATCTGGAGGAACATCTGAAAACCTGCAATAAATGCAGGAAAACCCTTGAGGAATACAGAAATCTACTTGGTAAAATGAGAGAACTGCAGGCTCCTGTTTACGGAGAAGAATTCTGGGAGGCAAGGTTGAAAGAAATAAAGAACTGTCAGCCCCGGAGACAAAAAAGGTTTTTTCTCAAACCTGCAGTATTATCCACCTGCACGTTATTAGTGATTATCTCTCTTTTTACCTTCTTTATCCATAACAGGGGAAAAGG
>CAYOYL010000144.1:0-8908 GCA_964408175.1 uncultured bacterium | reverse complement strand
AGAGACTTTACACAATAATGCAGGAAAAAGGGCAGAAAGAACCTGTGATAGTAATACACAACACCAGTACCACATACGCAGGACCTATGGCTTTTACGTCAACGACATGGGACTTTGAAGAAATAAATACAGACCCTAAAAGCCGGCAACTAACGATGTTTGGTATGGGCTATGTAGTGGCGGAAACGATGGGGCAGCAGTACGGTTTTGTCGGTTCTGCACTCGGCCCTCTCGGACCCGGGTTCGGGTTTGAGCCATGGCTGAGAGAAGCCCCTGAAGGGGCAGAGGGGGCAGCCCGCCACTGGATGGGTATCCATATGCTGCTTGACATGAATCCTTATCTTTCACACGCGAAGGCTGTCGTGCAGGGACTGAAGATGCTGGGAGAATTTGGATGGAACAACACGGACTGTAAATGGATACCATACTGGAGGGCAGAAGGTGAAAACCTTTATACTGTAAGGCCTTCTTCTGACAAAAAGGTATATGCAGGTATGTACCGCAGACCGGGAAGGGCACTGGTGATTATGCTCAATGACAACAATAAAGACCTGACCGTTGACTGGAAGCCTTCGCATATGCTCGGTGTAAAGAAGGTTATGGATGCTGAGGCAGACGGCAGTGAGATAAAACCTGTAAGGGGCACATACAGAATAGACATCCCGCACTTCAACTACAGGGCGCTCCTTATTGAACTTATACAATAGACTTCAGGTGGTTGCGCATTGTGCTGAAAAGACAGTTAGACCTTCTCGGTTTATACTTAAGTTCTCCTTTCTGTCTGATATATTCGCCTGTTCTGGAGTTAAAGGTCTTTCTGGCATTTATTATCTGTCCCCAGTATCCGAGGTTGTCCCAGACATCTTCATCGGGCTGGTCCATATTCCTGTGCCATTCTTCAGGGAAATATACAAGCCACCTTTCGTAAGAGTTAAGCCAGGTAAAGGTGTACAGGGTATCATATTTAGCCTCTTTTTCACTGCGGTCCATAATCTCCCTGAAACACCTTACAAGATAGTCCCTGTCGTCAAAGATAGATGACGGAGAGATGGCATTGGCTATGTGGAAGACGCACCAGTTCGGGTGTTCCTCTATTATCGGTTTTGGCTCATAACGCAGACTGCATCCGGGGGCATATCCCTTCGGATGGGCTATATCATTTTGATAGGATTTTTCCATGTAGTTGAGAAGCAGCGGCTTTAAAATCTCAAATGCCTCCGCCTCAAAAAAGGACTCATCCTTTCTGTGCAGAGCCTCAGGGTATATCCTGCTGATTTTTTCATAGACGGCGTCCCAGAGACCTTCCGAAAGTTTCGCCTTCTCACAGAACTCTTTATCCTTAAGGCCTGAGTAGTTAAGTATGAGGGTCCTTTTAACAAGTATTGTATTAAGCCCTTCGTCCCCGTGTTTTTGAGACCACTTATATGAAAAAGCGAGCATCAGCCTCACGGCATCAAAAATGAAACCCCTGTGTTCTTCCAGTGTTTTCATGTCTTAAGTTCCTTTGTCTTTTAAAACTCAACGAGATAGTCACCTGCGTCAAGTCTGACTGCAAGACCACTGCTGTCTATTCTACCTGAACACTCTCTTCCGTCCGGGAGCGAGATGGCTTTCTTGACAGCAGTCGCCACTTCAATGCTCTGGGTCATCTCTGTCCAGTTTCTCAGTATGTATCCTCTCTTATGAAGCCTCCTGGACCAACCCCTTCTGTAAAGAGAGACGACCTCAGAACTTGTAAGAAACCTGGCACCCTTTTTTTCACCGAGGAGTTCAAGAAGTCTTCCTGTCTTTTCAAGTCCGACAACCCTGTTTCCCCCGGTGTAATGGGTACGGTGTGAAGAGATAATCGCAGGTTCTTTTGCCTCCCAGCACCTCTCTATCACGGGGACCACAGACTCAGCCGTAAGGTTTTTATCACCGCTGCATTCAAAAAAAACGTTTCTCGCCAGATACGTAAGGTCGTAAAACCTGTTGTAACCGCCCATCGGAACCCACGGATTCTGGTTGTTCCACGGCTTGGTATGGTAGACAACAACCTCCCCGTTGTTGTTCTTGCAATTTTTTATAGCAACAGATTGTATCCCGTATGCAGACCAGATAACTTCCGTCTCGGGATATGCGTCGCTTGTTACGGCAACGGTCGCAGGATACCCCACTGCCTCATAAAATCTTTCTATACCGGTTTTTACCCAGCGTGCCATATCTTTTATATTCATCCCCTGAAATTCGGGTATGTGGCGTCCCTGAGAAAACTGCCTTTTTTCAAAGAGTTCCCTCGCCTTTTCCGATTCAGTTCCCTGCCCTCTTAAAAGGTCCATCCATATCAATGGGCTGGTATGGTGAAGGTTGGAGTGGTATTCGGGGAAGAAGAGGCCCCTTTTGATGCCCTCCCTCCATTTTTTGCACACAGGACTGTTTTTATCCGGACCTTTATCAATAAATTCTTTGAACCCGTTTCTTCTTATTGCGTCATAGTCCGGGTTGCTCATGCACGCAAAACCTGTAAAGACTGCAGGCTGGCTGTCACATCCCTTTCGCCCTTCAAGCATTGAATACAGGTCTTCAAGTTCTTCAACCCTTTCCAATCCATAACCTGGTTCTCCCACACCCCAATCGTCACTTTCAACAACCACCACCCTGTACTTTTCCCAGTCAATGGCAACCTGCGGGCTGTAATTGTACGTAGCGTTAATAATGCGGTCCGGATGCGGATATTGTAGAGTAGACATCTCCACCTCCTAAATCCCCCTTGAATTCCCCCTTTGCCAAAGGGGGATACAGGGGGATTTTTCATTTTTCTCCTCCCTACCTTTCCTGCCTGTGAACTACCTTTTAACTATCTCAAGCATACGCAGGTCCCTCGGTTCAACAGGTATATTGTAGATACCCTTCTCGTCTTCCTTAAAAACCTCTCCATTTACAGCATCCTTCACACCTATTGTTATCCCCTTGCCAAAGAGATGCTCCACGTCAACCTTCACCTTAGATATTGTCACCTCATCACTCCGGTTAAAAAGTATAAGCAGCCCTTTATCCCTGTCATAATGGAGTATATGATATACATTTTCAGGTGTAACAGCAAGAAGTCCTTTATCCTGCCAGTAGTATGAAACATCCATACTGTCAGGTTTATATGAAAATCTTTTGTCTCTTAAAAACTTCACCAGTTGTGTATGAGCCCTTACAGGCCAGACGTTGCCGTCATGGACAAAGAAGTAGCCCATCATATCTCTCGTGGAGGCAGGCGAGGGTGCATACCTGTCTTCCATCTCAGGAAGAAGGTCAGGAGCAAAACCGAACTGTATCCCTGTATGCTGTGTTCTCATACGCTCAGGGGACAATATGCGGCTGTAAAACTCAAAGACCTTTAACTCTCCATGGGCATAGTTCTCTCCATCCCAGAATGTATCCACAAAGGATATGACAGGTACAAGCATCTGGTTAGAAGAGTGCCACCTTATTCTGGCATCACCATGTGCATCGTAGAATATGCGGCGTATCCTTTTGACCATCTCCCTCATTGCAAATATCGGCATCCTGGGTGCCCATTCCCCTTTGTAGTTGATGTATCCGCATCCATGCAGAGCATTGAGGCATCTGTATGCAGGCTGGTCAAGATAGATAGCCCCAAGTCCTGTATCTTCCACCAACTGTTCCAACCTCCAGAGATAATAGTCCTGGTAGGGAGACGCCGCACAGAAAGATGTCAACCCCGTCGGCTGATATCTTTTACCGTACCATCTGCCCGGAGCAGTATGCTCCTCAGGTATGGCAGGCAGACTTGTCGGTACAGGATTACCGTGCCTTTCCCACAAGGGTCCCCACAACATCACCTCTTTGTGTATAAGACCCGGGTCATCTATCTTGCCGAATCTGCTCTCATAAAACCTGACGGTTCCATAAAAGGTTATTGAAGAACAGGGCATTACATCTTTTCCTGCCCCACGTGAGTCAATCACCTGCTGGCGAGCAGCCTCAGGATTTCTTTGGAACGGATAGTACTGCCCGTCCCCCCAGAACCAGTTCCAGTTCAGGGTGCTGTTATCGCTTTTAACACGGAAATCCGCACGACGTGGACGGGTAGGGGTTGCCTGTATGCCAAAAACAACCTGCCACTCATCCTCAAGGGTGAATCTACTGTTGCACATAGTTATACGCAGGTTGGTATCCCCGTTCCTCATCCGTTCTATCTTCTGTATGCCTTCTTCTCCTGTTATCTGCCAGTTCTTCATATCTTCAGCAAACCAGCAGGTCCCTGTTTTTGTATCGCCCAGCCAGATAAGTTCCCTGAACATATCAAGGATTATCCCTGTTTTGGGAACGGCTCCGGAATCTGAGCCCGGCGGATGTCCAGAAAAAGATGCAGTGTAGTGGTAAAGTTCCGCCTTCCCTTTCACCACAGGCATCACAAACTCCAAACTGTCTATCGCAACAGGATCATCAGGATGGCTTATTTTTAATACTACCCTACCCATCCCGTCAAATTCGTATTCAGTCTCTATTTTTATCAGGAAACCACCATAGTTTCCTGTTGTAACAACCTTCACCAGTCCTTCATTGACCTGTTCTATGGACACCCTTCCCTTCTGTATCTTCTGACTTCTTCTGCCCTGCTTCAGTATAAGATACGGTGCCTCGGTCAGGTGTATCTCCCCCTGACTTGTAATCTGTGCAGGAAAGAGGGTATTATCATATCTGTATCTACGTCCCCAGCATTCTATCTCCTGTCCTGTAGTTTTCATAGGTATCCATGGACTCATCACACCCTCTCTTCTGCCTGCCTCCCCCTTGGTCCATTGAGCCATACTGAGAATCTCTTCCCCCAGTTCTTTATCTGTCCATTTTCGCTCGTATGCTTTTTCTTCCTCAGTCATATCTTTTTTCTCTTTTTCTGCAACGGGCGTCTGCATGGCCTCGCCTTTCCTCAGATGCTCCTGCCTCACAGGCGGCTCGGCAAAAGGGAACTTTCCTGTAAGATAATACAGGTATGTGTCACCTTCCTTAATAAAAAGTACAACCCTGCCTTCTTTTATGCCTCCCCTGAGGACATCAAGACTGACAACCTTTCTCTCCCCGGATTTTAAAGATAATACTGTTGCATCGGAGACAACAGGGAGCATATCCTTCTCTCCGTATACCTCTATGCCTGCTGTCAGATGCCTTGTCTTCACCCTTCCTATCAGTTCTACCGGTACGGATATGCTGTCCTGTTCTATCCTTATCTCTCCCGGTCTTATCACGGGAGCATTCCTGTCAAATCTCAGTACGCCAAAGGCACCTGTATCATGGTATCTCACTGAAGGGCTCCATGCCGCAGAGGCATGGCTATTGAATATGTTCATTGACCAGATGGAAAAGAGTCCTGGAGGCTGTACACTGATTCCGTCAAAAGGGACCTTCGCCTCACCCATCCACTCCCCATCAAGCATCCTTGCCTCCCAGAACCACCTTCCTGTCCACTCCCTGTTCATCCCCCTGAGGTCAGACCTGTTCCCATAAGGGTTGCCCATAAGTTGGACATAGTCAGGGGTCCCTGTCCACGGCGGACACAGGAATATCTCATAAGACTCCTCACCTTCAAGAGCCATATCGTGCTTCTCCCATCGTCTTGCTTTTAATACGCCCTTATATGGGGTCTTTAAGGCAAGGTACAGATTTTTGTCATCATACCCTACATATCCTTTTATACCGGAACCTTCAAATGAACCTGCCCCGGTTCCCCTGTTGTGTATGAAGCCTGTTATCAGCGCAAAGTCTTTGTATTCATCCTCTTCTATTGCCCCGTTGGTTACAGGTGGTCTGTCCACAAACGGAACTGTTATGGTATTCTTCTGCAAACTCGGCATACCCCTGTAAAGGCTGCGGTAACGCCCACGCAGTTCTTCGCCTTTCATCACCCCTTTAACTATGTTCAGTTCTGAAAAGGATGTACCTTCAGAGCCTATCAGGGTAAACTCACTGAGTGTTCCTGATACCACGGCAGAGGATATGACGCGGGCAGAAAAACCATCCACACTCAGCCTTATCTCACTACCCTCCACCCCTATGTTTATGTAGTGCCACCTCGCCCTTTCATCCTTTTTCATCCACTCCTGTTCTGTCCAGTTGTACACAGGGTAACCCTGAAGTACTGTCCCTCCCGCCTCAAGAATCAGTTCGCTGCTACCGGATGCCTTGTAGAGCCTGTAAATCTTTTTGCCAATTATAAATCGGCTGAACTCTATCTCCTTTTCAGTCAGTCCGTCCCAACCTGTGGGTTTCAGCCAGTACTCTATGGAATAGATGTCTGATGCATAAACAGCCCACTTCAGATATGTCTTCTTGAGACTGGTTGCCCCTGTGGTAGGGAGTCTCCCCCCGGTAATGCTTATATTCCCTGCATCACCCCTGACTGCAGAAGAAGGTAAGTCTTCAAGGCTTTCCCTCAGAATATAGTTGCTTGCATTCAGTCTGACCACCGCAAAAAAAACCATACCCACGAACAAGACCATAACTTTTCTCACATTAATACCCATTTCACCACTCCCTCCCTTATGTTAATCTATAACCACCGCTCTGTGTATATCTACCTCATCAACACAAACCTGTAGGATACCGTTTTTCCAACTCCATCTGGTCTTCACTCTGCCCGGTTCCAGAACTACCTTCACGGGTCTTTCACAGAGAATTTTTATCTTGATATCTCTTACGGCAGGAACCTTTTCCGTGCAGGCGTAGTTTTTATCTACAGGGCGGTCACCGTGATGGTTAATCAGGTGGATGATGGTTCTTTTGTCCTGACGGGTCAGTACCACCTCCAACCACACGGGAGTGTTAATCTCTATAATCCTTTTCTTAACCGTCATCCTGAAAAGGTTGTCCACAATCCCTTTGATATTCCACTGGTTGTTTTTCTGGTAAGCCCTGAAGACCTGACCGGCTATGTAGATGGCATATCCTTTACCTGCCTTTCTCAGCGTTATTGCAGGATACCCTGTATAGTCTGCAGGAGGGGAGAAGTTAAGGAAAGGCAGGAGGGGCTTTCCGTCCTGGCGTAGATAGATTTTTAAAAGTCTTGCAAGTACCTTTACGTCGTCACTTATGGGTCTTGCAAATACAAATCTCCCCTCGCACATATGCGGCATATCCAGAACCCCTCTTTTTAAAGCGGGGTGGGTCACCTCTATGTATGCGCTCGGTTGTTCATATCTTTTTTCCAGTCTGACGCCCATCAGGTCTTCAATTGCAAACTTCCCCGTATCTCTGTAGTTTTCATCCAACGTCCCTGTCAGATAGGTAGATATCAGCACGCCGCCATTTTTTACAAATCTGTTCAGGCCTTCTACCAGTTCAGGAGACAGCCGCCGCTGGTCAGGCAGAACCACAACCTTAAAATCGTTCAGTCTTTCAAAGAGGGTAGACTCATTAACAAAGTGGTATGGAAGCCCGCTTTCCAGAAGGAGCCTGTGTATTCCGCGCAGGCCAACCTGGTCAGTTTGAAAACCGATTTCATCCTGTGCGAAACAACTGTCAGAACTTGACAGCACGGCAATATAGGGCACTGGCAGTGCATCCCTTAATAGATTCTCTCTATCTTTTACAAAGGCGAGGGTCTTTCCCAACTCATTCATAACCGCAGGCTGAACATCAAACTCATGGGTCATCTGGTAACCTATCCAGGTAAGCCCGCCGTTGGCTAAGACAGTCGCTACCTCCTGCTTCATGGCTGTGGCAGGCTTGCAGCCCCAGTCGCCCCACCAACGCAAAAATGCTGTATTCATAATATCAAAGGGCTTTCCTGTCAGTGCCCAGTGTTTTGCCTGATAACTGCTATTGAATACCTGGTCATCCGGATGGATGTCCGCCATCAGACTTCCAACCTCATCAGGTACAGGTTCAGAGGTCCTGAGGCTGTAACACCAGTTAAATGAGACCGGCATTTCAGGCCGGTGCCTGTGGATTGTGCTGCAAATCTTATGACGGACTTGTTTGTACATATCCAGTTTCCATACAAGATACCGCTGAAAATTGACATCTTTACTGTCCTTCGGCAGGTTCAGACCGGTATCCGAAAGGAACCTTTTTTTGCAGTACTCGCAATAGCAGATGTTGTTTGCTGTCAGGCCGTCAAAAAACATTGCATCTACATCATAGTTGGTAATGGCTTCTTCAATGTGCGGAAGCATCCACTCTTCGGTCAGCGGGCTCAGTGGACATACAACAATGTCAGTAGACTCTCCGTTTTTGTCCCTATGAAGCCAGTCGGGATGGTGTTCGGCTACAGGTTCGCTGTTAAAGATGTGGTAGTATCCGATGGTCTTTATGCCGTGTTTGTGCAGTGCCTGTATCTGTTCCCCAAGCATATCTAAACCAGAGGGAATCTGCGGATGTATATATCTAATCCTGCCCTTTTGATAATATGACCAGCCAAATCCACACTTTACACAGACGGAGACCGCCTGTGCTTTTATTTTCAAAAGAGCCTTTGCCCATCTTTCAGCATCAAAATGAGCGGCCAGGTTGACTGCCGTACTGTAGTTATGGAAATCAAAGAAAACCTTCCTGTAGGCTCCAGCATACCATCCGGTATTCACTGTATCATTTTTCATGTCATCCTCTTTTGAGTTTACGCAACCCACATTACGTTTTTTCAATTTTCCTGAAGTATGCTAACATAAAAGTGAAAAAAAGAAAATTCCGCCGCCTGTTTTCTGCATCCCTTAAAATCTCTTAAAGGGGAGAAGAAAATGGTGCTGCGGTATATCTAAAATACAAACGCAGTAAATTAGTTGACAATCTGGAAGTTCAGATTTGATGACAATTCAAGGCGCTACGAAGTTCCGATACTTAATGGTATCGGGACAAGGAGCAACACAGAAGTGTCGCAAATATGGGCTTCCCCTTAAGGGTAAGGGGTCTTCTGGGCTGC
>CAYOYL010000143.1:0-3994 GCA_964408175.1 uncultured bacterium | reverse complement strand
TACAGCAAGGATATGTGCCCCAGAACCCTTGATATCTTCAGCAGAACAGTCTTTGTCTCCATAAACCCCAACTGATAGAGAGGTTGAATAGAAAATAAGAGTCTGTAAAAAAGCAGGAACACCCTTATGAAAAATTCCCCGCTGATGTGGGGGCGGGCTCATCTGAACACAAACGGCATCCGTGCCGTAATTAAAGGCGGAAGGGAACCTCTTTCATTATTCCTGTAGATGTATCTTCCATGCAGATTGTCCACTGTCCCGGAGTATCATCATAGGCAGCAGGCAGTCTTATCTCACATATACCTCCATATATTACAGCCAGCCGTCGCAGAGATACCGCCTCCTTTCCGTCGGGACCTTTTACGCTTACCCGCAGAAGATGGCAGTCTTTTTCTCTCATTGCACCGTCGGTGTTAAGTCTTACCTGCAGAACAATGTCCTGCCCGCGCTCCGGTTTACCCTGTATGGATGCCCGTATTCCCTTTACCCTGTAGGGCAGAAGTGAAAATACCTTGCCGCGTGCCGTTTCGAGAGTGGTTTCCACAGAACTTCCGTACCCGAAGTACCTCCCGCTTTGCATCTCGTAAATGTGAGATTTTCCGCCGAAATCAATAACCACGTCCGCAGCGGTGTTGTCAATCGTTTGGTAGTCCTTGCCGGTTACTATGTATTTCTGTCTTCCTGAAGCATATCCGGCTGTCCATATGCTCTTTGCTGGTAACCCATCCTTACGGTTTGTAATCCTGCACAGGGGTTCTATGGTTGCCTGAGTGAGTGCCTCCTCAAGTATTATTCGGGCAGTTTCCGGCTTTCCTATATTCCGGGCATACCTGTAGTTTCCGATATCGGCAAGTATAATCCTTCCTTCACCGTAATTCCCAATCTTTACTTTTACACCGGCGATATCTTTTTCCTCCATGCTGGAGAACATCCCGGACAACCTGCTTGCTTCAAGTTTTCTTCCGTACTCGTCGTATGTCCCGGGTAAGGCATCTGCCCACAATACTCCACCTGCCTTCACATATTCTTCTATCGCTTTCACCTCTTCCGCGGAAAGGCTGATGGAGTGTGGCATGATAAACAGGGGAAACCCATTCTTCAAAAGTTCACCCTTTGCAACCTGTTCATAGGAAATGAAACGGAAGGGCACCGCATTGTCAAAGAGCAGGTTCACGAATGACTTGTGTATCCATGACAGTTGAGAACCCACGCCTGCATGGAAAGAATCCTGTGAATAGTGTATAGCGACGCGGTCATTGACATAATGAGTGCGTGAAAGAAGGTCTCCGGCCTTTGCAGCATCACTGAACTCAGAGGCGGATGCTGCAAAGTCGCTGCCTATATGAAGGTCAGCGGTAACCGCTCCCCATGCCTGTACGGATAAACAATACCATACAAACCCTCTTGCTCCGCTCATCAGGAAGTACCAGGGAGACCAACGCACATTTTCGCGGCTGCCTATCCAGTAATGGTAGTTGGCACCGTAATAGTTGCGGAAGAACGAACCTATGTACTGGTTCTGTTCTCCTCCCTGTGACAGGTCATATCCTGTCATGCTCTCCATCCCCCTGCTCAAGAGCCAGTAGTCATAGCCTCTGCCCATCCATATGTCCCAACCTGCGTGTATCCCTACCTCAGCGTAAGGGTCTCTCTTCCTGATATAGTCTGCAAGATAGGCATGTCTGTCCGCGAATGCATATTCCATAAAACGGCGGTTCTCAAATCTGGGCACGTCAAACTTAATCTTCATCATATCAACAATCTCCGGTGTCAACATCCCCACTTCATCCCATGATTTATAGCCCGTTTTCCATACACCGTTCAGTTTTTCAATGGTACCGTATTTCTTCTGCATATGCTTCTGGAACCCTGCTGTACATGTGGGACTCTGGCAGGAACCCTTCAGGATATAATGCTCCTCACCCAGACTGTAATATACCGGACGGTAATGAATAACCTCTTCTATTGGTGCCCACAAATTTTTTGGGAAAAATTCCTCACGGTGCTCGCGTGCCGTGATGCAGTAGTTTTTGTCTGCTCCCCCTGGATAGCCAAGATGAGCAATATATTCTATGTGGTGAAGGTTGTCCCTCGCAAACAAGCCGTACAGGTACCTGCCACTTCTCAATCCCCCGTCCATGCCGTACTTGTCTCTGAAGGTACGTCTGCTCCAGCGGTCTGTAAACCTGTTTCTGTTAGCTCCGTATATGAAGGCAAAAAAACCGTCAAACTTTTTCTTCGGCACCGGACAGTCAACACTGTATGTATCTACAATCCTGCCTTCTGCGGAGAGAATTGCATCCACATGCATAAGGAGTGAATCCGAAGACAGGGGTATCTCAATCTCAAAATCTATCTTTGCATCCTTTTTCCCTTTTATCTTCAAAGACTTTACCTGTTTTCTGATACGTCTGTTTTCATGGTCAGCAAGGTAAACCTCCATTCTATAACTGCCCCTCTCTGCTGATGCAATGCTGACCTTCCCCCTGATTGTATCCCCTTTTTCATAGTGCTTTTTATCCAGAGAAATACCTGTTATCCTTGTTTCTTTCGGATGCAACACCGGGTAAGAGTACCAGTCCAGCACATCTCCTTTTCTGTCCTTCAGCACAAGGTCTATTACGGCGCGCGGTGGCACCTCTGACAATTCTGAGGGAACTGTAAAACTGCCCGATTCAGCAACTACATTTTCCCCTGCAAAGTATTCCCTGCCCCATATGTCCCTCGCCCTGTACCACAGGGTTGAAGACGGTTGTATGCCCTCAATGTCCACCCTGCACCTGCCTCCCGAAATTTTCACGCCTGAAATCACAGAGGATTGTTTTCTCCCTGAAGCATACAACACACAGCGTGCCGCCAGTCCCATCCAGTAGTCATACTGGCTGTCCGTTGCTGCAGAGTTGAGAGCCGTATCGGGTGTAAGCCCCATATTGGGATAGTTGCCAAAGTTTATATAGTTCAGTTTCACTATTCTTGACCTTCCCGTATCGTAGACTTCCACTATGCCAGATGCCAGATTTTCAGAACTCTCAAAATATGTATCATCCAGTTCGTAAATCCTCTCATAGCGGAAACCACTTTTTTCATCCCCATTTACCCTGTGCAGAGACTCAGCGGGAAAGCCGCGAAGAATCGGATTAGAAGATACCCGTCTTTCAGTCTTCAAAAGACTGCTGATTGTGTTATCCAGCCGGTACGGGTAAACGATAACCATGCCGCTTTTGCCCGAATTCACCCGCTCCATAACCCAGGAACGAAGTTTTCTGTCAATATCCTGCCAGCCCTTCCAGAATCCACCGCTCCAGCCCTGCATGGTAACCACTATCACGTCATATTCCCCTGCCATCACCTCGGGGTCAGGCATAGAGGTTATTTTGCAGTCCATATCAAGTCTCTGCCACAACTCTACTCCTTCACGAATCATACTGTACGAGTCGTAGAAACCTGTGGGCATGACCATGAGCACCTTTAGTCTGCCTCCTGCAAGAGGCCGTGCCCATTTCGTATGCACGGTTTCAGGCAGGTGGGGCATACAGGCAGGGTCATATACCTCGCTGTCTGCCAGAAGCATACTTGATTTCTCCCCGGTTGCAGGGTCTATGTATGCGGCTGTTTTTCCTGTTGAGGAGTCGCCTGCTCCCGGAGGCGGCATCTGTCTTTGTGTATATGCGGCAGGCGTTTCAATCCCAGAGATATCAAGCAGTGCTTCATCCTCAAGCCACTGGTCAAATACCCTCACATCGGCAAATACTCCTTCGGCATTACCACTCAATATTACGCCTGCCGGAATCTTCTCAGTTTCCTCTGACTTGAACCTGCCGGACCTTCCACTGCCTGCAAAATCGCCATCAATAGTAACCTGAACAAGTGTTTTCCTATTACTCCACCGGATGGCGTAATGCTTCCATGAACCGCCCTCAAAAAGGTTGTGGTGGCCAAATGAGGTTGAACCTGCAGAATCCGCAGTGAGATAACTGTGGTGTGGAGCATGGGA
>CAYOYL010000142.1:0-8665 GCA_964408175.1 uncultured bacterium | reverse complement strand
TACAATGGCGACAGAGATAAAAAAGGCGATTGATACTAAGGTAAGGGTAAAGCCCGTTATGGGAACGTTGATTCACAGCAGCAGTAATGAAGGACCTTGCCGTACAGGAAGCAGGGAACTTCTGAGCCCCGAAAGAGAGAAAATAAGAGGGGAAGAATCATTTAAGCAATTTTGTGAGAGGGTAAAAGCGGAACTGGGTAAACAGGCGGAGATACTGAACCCGGTAAACATAATATATGGTGATGACTTTATAATAAGGGAGGAGGAATTCAGGAAGATAGAGGCAGATACAGAGGATGTGGATTTGTATCTTGTGTCAGGACCAGGACACCTGGACTTTGTCTGCGTTGAGATAGGTGAAAGATACAGAAAACCTGTGGCACTTATAGGAGACAGTTTTTGTGCGGCCAACCTGAGGGCGGAAGGCCTTGAAGGATACGGGCTTATAAACTACTCTGACCTGAACCGCCTCATTTCCTTCCTGCAGGTAAGAAAATCTATTAAGAATACAAAACTGCTGAGGGTACTGGATAGAGAGATTACACCCGGTACGGTCAATACGAGAACAGGTATGGAATATATCAAAAAGAATTTTGGTATGACCTATGTAAACGTTCCTATCAAGGAACTTGCTGAAGAGATAGGCAAGGTTAAAAAGGAAAAAGCCGAAGAGATAACCAATAGATTGATTAAGAATGCCCGGGCAGTACATATGAAAAGGGAATATATTGTCTCCTCTGTAAACTTCTATCTCGGGGTGAAGAATCTGATGAAAAGGTATGGGTGCAACGCATTTACGACCGACTGTTTTGAGATATGTCCTGACGGCAGACTGACATCCAGCATAAAGGCGGTACCCTGCCTGGCACACTCTCTCTTAAAGGACGAAGGTATTCCGTCTTCCTGCGAGGGTGACATAGGCGCGTTACTGACAATGTCAGTATTAATGTATCTGACCAGAACAAGTATCTATATGGGAAATCTGGGCATATCATCTACAGAAAACATTATGAGATTTGGACACAATGTCCCCGGGCTGAAGATGAAGGGCTTTGACAAACCGGACCTGCCCTACATAATAAGAAATTTTACTGTTGGAGGCTGGGGAGCAACACTACACTATGACTTCTCCATGGATAAAGGGCAGGAGGTTCTTCTCGCAAGGTTTAATCCTCATGCCAACAAGATGCTGGTAATAAAAGGTGAGATAGTAGACTGTGAAGGCTTTGACAAGGTGGGATGTGCCTTGATAACACTTATAAAGGTTAAAGATTCAACAGAGGTGTTTTACAGGTCATGCGACTTCGGACGCCACTTCACAATGATATATGGAAGCGACATAAAACAGATGAAAGAACTGGCAGATCTTATGAGATTTGAGGTTGTTACACCTTCTTAAGCCAAAACACTTTTTCAACACTTCAGTTTTCTGGATATTCTTGTTACCCGCTTTCCGAGTTCTTCGGCTATTTTAAGGTCAGTAACGTTGGGCGGGCTTGAGGCATCTATTCCCACAACTGCGGTAGGTCCATACGGCGTCCCGCCTGACTTTGATTCTATAAGTTCCTTCACTGAATAAGGCACTCCAACTATCAGTGCCCCGTGATGTATCAGTGTGAACATCATTGATATCAGGGTGGTTTCCTGCCCGCCGTGCATCGTGGCTGTGCAGCAGAAGAAACCTGCCGGTTTGTCTATTAAAGAGCCCTTCATCCACAACCTCCCCGTTGTATCAAAAAAGTTCCTGAGTTGTGAACACATATTTCCGAATCTTGTCGGACTGCCTACGATAATACCGTCTATGTCTTCAATCTCTTCAAGTTTTACGAGTGGCACGTCCTTCTGTGCCTCTTTCGCCTTCTTTATTCTTTCATCACCTTTGATTATCTCTGGGGGAAGAAGTTCAGGGACAGTCCTTAAAACAGGGACACCCTTCTCCTTTTCTATGCCGGAGCATACCGCCTGAGCCATCCTGTATGTATTACCGAACATACTGTAATAAAGCACCATAATCCTTGTATGTAGAGTAGACATTTTCACCTCCTAAATCCCCTCTCACCCTCAAACCCTCTCATACCTTCTCCCCCTTTGAAAAAGGGGGATTAAGGGGGATTTCTCTCCACAAATCCTCCCTTCCTTGCACTTCGTGCTTCGGGCAACGGGCTCACCTATTCGCCCTTAGTGCTAAACGGTGCTCGATAAATTCACCCCCTCCTTTTATCCTCCCCCCTCGAGGGGGAGGAAGTAAGGTGGGGGGGCTTATTCGCTCTTCGCACCAGCTCTTGCCCTGTGGGCTCGCTCATAATTCAGCGAGCCTTACGGGCGTCGGTCAACGGGCTCACCTGCTCGCCCTTAGTGCTATACAACACTCATTATTCTTCGTGTTAGCTCCCCTCTTTGCAAAGGGGGAACAAAGGAGGGGAATTAGTGTAATGATACCCGACAGGCAGGATATTGTAAACAGTCACAGCCCAATCATTGTCAGAATCTATTTCAGATGGTATAACCTGTCTATGACAAGGAGGCAAACAATGACTGATATACCGGTAAAAAGGTTGAATAACAGCGTTGAAATCCCAGTTGTTGGACTGGGCACCTGGGATATCAGAGGCAGTCAGACTTCAGGGGTCCTCTCTCAGGCATTCAATCTGGGTTACAGACACATTGACACTGCGGAGATGTACGGTAATGAAAAAGAGATAGGCACAGCACTTAAAATCATTGACAGAGGAAAGGTCTTCATAACCTCTAAGGTGAGTCCTGCCCATTTAAATTATCAACAGGTTCTGGATGCCTGTGAAAGAACCCTTTCCGCCCTTGGCACCGGTTACCTTGACCTTTATCTTATACACTGGCCCAACAGCAGTATAGATATTAAAGAGACTATGGAAGCATTCCTGAAACTGTACAAGGAGAAAAAAATACGTACCTTCGGGGTCAGTAATTTTACCATCCGTCACCTTGAAAAAACACTGCCTTTATCAGAAGAACTGAGCCTTCCGGTTTCCATCAACCAGATAGAATTTCATCCCTTAATCAAAGAATCAGACCTCTTTGAGTTCTGCAGGGAAAACAATATTACAGTGACCGCTTACTGCCCTCTGGCAAAAGGAAGGGTTCTGAATAATCCTGTCATAAAAGAACTCGCAGGGAAGAAGGGTAAAACTCCTGCTCAGATATCTTTAAAATGGTCTGTACAAAAAGGTAATGTGGTTATCCCGAAGGCAAGTTCCCATGGGCATCTCGCCGAAAATACAGACATCTTTGGTTTTGAACTGACGCCTGAAGAAATGGATAAAATTGACAGCATAAAAGAAAATATAAGGATGGTCTCCAGGATGTCGGACTGAAAAACGTTTTTAAAACCCATTATACTAATTCGCGGTCAAAATTATATTAATACCGAATTGAGTTCGCCAGAGAGCAAGACGGCAAGGAGGAGGCAACGAGACGTATTCCTATACGTTGAGGAAGCTGACGACGATGCCAACGATGCTATGTATATTATGAAATCAATTTGGTATTACATCCCTTCTGAGATGGTACGCTCAGTAATCTTTCTGATTTCCTCCTGTAAGAAATCAGGAAGTCCCAGTATCTCCACCCCCATAAACCCTCTTATTATTATAGACTGTGCCTCGTCTTCCGGAATGCCGCGGCTCTCAAGATACTCTATCTCGTCTTTTTTCACCTTGCCGATGGCTGCCTCATGACTCAAGTCAACGTCTCTGTAGTTGGTTTCCAGTTCCGGGACAGCATAAATCCTGCCCTTTTCGGAGACCGTCAGACCACTGCATTCAAGGTGGGCTTTTACATCCGGGGAGTCAGCCAGAAGGTGTCCCCGGGCTATCACGGTGCCTCCAAAACTGACTACCCTGCTGATAATCTCAGCGGAACACCCCCTTTCTTTCAAAACTACTCTACTGCCTATATCCTGATAGGAATCTTTATGGGCGGCTATGATGGAACTAAAGTGAGCCTTTGCGTTCTTCCCTTCCAGAAGTGCCGTGGGATACATAACTATTTTTTTAACCGGACTCAAGGATACGTAATTAGATATAAAGTGTGCATTCTCTTCAACAACCGCTATGCTTTTCGGCTCAACCTCAATGTCCTCTTTCCATGAATGTATCATGGTAAAATTCAGATACCCGTCCTTATGAACGAAAAATTCGGAAATCCCGAGGTGCGAGGCCTCTTGGGCCGCTCTGGCAGAGGTGCATCCTGTTATCATGTACAACTCCGCACCCTTCTCAACTATTATTATGTTGTGGACCCTTTGTTTAAACCCCTTCTGCTTCAGCAGGAGGCAGGCCTGAACGGGAAAGAGGGTCTTGACCCCTTCCTTGACCCTTATAAAATAACCGCCTTTCGTATCCTTTTCGTAGTCCTTCCCTGCCTTTTCAAAACTCTTGCCGTAGTAGTCCCTTTTCAGTTCCGGATATTTATCAAGCGCCTCTTCTATTGATGATATCTCCACCCCCTCTTTTGCGACGCCGAAAAAGACCACCCTGTCGTCTTCCTGCAGAAAACTGCCTGCCCGTTCCTTCTCCTTTGTATCATACCCTACCCTTTTCAGGTCATCGCACTTTGAATTCATTGGCCCGCCTCGCACTCGCAGTTTTTACATCTTTCATAACCATACCTGTGTATGGTGCTGAAAATCTTCTCCGGGTCTTCATAGCAGCAGATAGAGCCGTTAAGCATCGCACACCCTTTTTTTGCCTTTATGTATTCAAGTATGTAGCCTGTGTGCGTTATCACGAGACACCCGCAGCCACTTAACTGAAGATATCTGTTGAGCGCACTGCCCATAACAGATATATTTTCAATATCCACCCCGGACTCCGGTTCATCAAGCATCAACAACCTCGGCTTCTGTAAGAGGAGTTGAAAGAGTTCAGCCCTTTTAATTTCACCGCCTGAAAGGCCAATGTTGATATCTCTGCCCAGAAAATCCTCCACCCTCAGTTCCCGTGCAAGTTCTTTTATCCTGATTTTGTCTTTCTCCAGATACTCTGCTATCTGCAGAAGTTTTACTCCGTGAATCTTAGGCGGGTGCTGAAACATAATTCCGATACCCAGTCTAACCCTGTCACTCACAGAAAGTTGCTTGATGCTCTTCCCTTCAAAAAGTATGTCTCCTTTTACCACATTGAAACCGGAAAGTCCCAGAATGGCCTTGACAAGTGTGGACTTCCCCGAGCCGTTGGGACCGAAAAGAACAACTACATCCTTCTCAGCCACACTGATGTCCACATCTTTCAGAATCAGATATTTGTCTGCCTTTACGCTCAATTTTTTGACTTCTAACACGCTTATCTCCTTATGACCTTTACAGTAGTTTCTCACAAAAGACAAAAAATTGCAATTACCTGCACATTTATGCCCCACTGCATTGGAAAAGACCTTACTTTGACAGAGAAGATATACCTGAGTAAAATGTAAAAATAGGTTAAAACAGTTTTTGAAGGTCAAATGGAGGATATCAGATAGAAAATGTTTTTCTTTTTCCCCTTGAGGGACGAATACCGGGTAAAACATTTTCCTTTTATTATCTCGGTCATCATCGCGGCAAATATCTTCTTGTTCCTTCTTCACGCAACGGGCCCCAATTATGAAAGTATCATTATGAAATACGGGTTCATCCCCGACCGCTTTTCCGTAACCACTCTTTTCACCTCAATGTTCCTGCACGGAGGCTTACTGCACCTCGGTTTTAATATGTGGTATCTCTGGCTCTTCGGTAACAATATAGAAGACCGGTGGGGAATCATTCTCTTCCTCCTCTTCTACCTGTCTGCGGGTGTTTTTTCCATGCTGCTATATTCCGTGCTGATTCCGGAGAAACTGGGAAGTATACCCACGATAGGAGCATCCGGCGCAATATCCGCAGTTCTGGGTGCATACGCCGTACTCTTCCCCAAGACAAGGATAACATTCAAATATCTGATATGGCTCTTCATCTTCTTCATAAGATTCGGGGAATTTAAACTCTATGCTTATTTCTGGCTCGCATTCTGGTTTGTTCAGCAGGCATTCTCCACCTTCCTTGTAACTGCCGGACACACTGCAGATTCGGTTGCATTCGGAGCACACCTTTCGGGATTCCTTTACGGCGTAGTGATAGGATTCGGAACAAGACTCTACAGAGAGGTAAGGTTCAGGGAAAACGTGCAACTCGGAGAGAACGTGCTCTTCAAACTTCTCGGCGGAAAGCAATTCAAACAGAGGACTATTGAGGAGTACGGCGAGATAGAAAGTCTGAAAGCGGAGGTAATCAAGGCAATCAGAACTGATAACGACAGTGATATCGTATTATACTACACAGACCTTGTACGTAAATATCCCGAGGTCACAATGGACGAGAAAACCCAGTACAGGATAGCCGAATCTCTTGAAAAACAGAATAGTTTGCAGGTGGCATTCACTGCATACAGAAATTTCATCCTGAATTATCCGTTCAGCAAATTCGCCGATAAGGCGTTTCTCTCCATAGGAAAGATTCTCCTTGAGACTGGCGATGAGGAAAAAGCAAAATACGCGTTCTTGCAGATAGTGCTCTTTTATCCTTACAGCGACGTGTATGAGGAAGCAAAATACTACCTTGACTACAAACTCGGGAATAGAAGTTGACTCTTCTGCAAAACTGCAGGTCTGTCAGGGTCGGCACATCAGGAAGACCACGATATATATAAATTAATTTTTACAGATAAAAATGCTAAAATAAAAGAGGATTCTTGTTTATCAATAAAACAGGAGGTCTTTACCATGAAAAAGATTGGGATACTTGGAGGGATGGCTCCAGAATCAACGCTCGAATACTATCGGCAGATAATACAACTCTCTCAAAAGGTCTTACCTGAACGGAACTATCCGGTTATCATTATCTACAACCTTAATATGGCGGAATTCCGCAAGCCTCTGAGTTCAGGGGACACCGAGGGTTCAATCTCCATTCTTTTGGATGCCATCAACTCACTCTTCAAAGCAGGTGCTGACTTTGCTGTCATAGCATCCAACACACCCTATATGTTCTTCCCCCATCTGGCTGAAAAATCTCCCATTCCACTGTTAAACATAATTGATGAGGTGGCAAAAGAAGCAGAAAAGTATAACCTTAAAAAGGTGGGGCTTTACGGGACAAGGTTTTCTATGGAGGGTGACTTCTTCCAAAAGAGTTTTAAAAGATATGGGATAGAGGTTGTCCCTCCGCAGACCGAAGACATAGAGTACATTCACGACAAGGTTATGGGAGAACTTGCAGACGGCAAGGTTGTTGAGAGCACCAGAAAAAAACTTGTTGAGATAAGCCGGAAGATGGTTCAAAAAGAAGGTATTCAGGCAATGATACTCGGCAGTACGGAACTACCACTGCTCCTGAATGAAAGGGTCCTGAAAATTCCCGTTCTTGATACCACCAGAATAGGTATCCAGAGGACCTTTGACTATGCCCTTTCTGAACGGGAATAGAGACCTGCAGGTTGACAGGTATACAAAAACTGTTTTTAAAGAACATGTCTTCAGGAGGTGCATAATATGGGAGGATATTATTTTCTGCTGCCCACTCTCGTAGTCATATTTATCTCTTACCTTATTGTGAGGGCCGGAGGGGTGGCTCTTATGATGACAGGTATGGACTGGGAGAGGGCAAGGTTCCAATCTTTATCAGCATTCACAGGTACAGGTTTCACCACGAGAGAGGCAGAGATTGTTTTGAAACATCCCACCCGCAGGAAGATAGTAAGCTGGCTTATGATACTCGGCAACGCAGGGATTGTGACAGTGATAGTCACGGCAACCTCATCACTCGTATCAAACAGGGGGTATCAGATATCACTGGACTTTTTTTTACTGGTGGCAGGTACATACCTCATTTACAGACTTGCAAAGAATAAGGGGCTGACAGTCAGATGGGAAAACTTTGTAAAACGCAGACTGTTGAACATGCCTGATTTTGAGGAAGGTACGACAGAAGACCTGCTCCATTTTCTTGAAGGCTACGGGCTGGTAAGATTGAGGATAAGAGAGTCTTCTCCCCTTGCAAACAAGAAACTCCTGGAACTCAGGCTGAAACAGAAGGGTATTATAATACTGGGCATAGAACGTGAGGGAAAGTGGATACAATCCCCTGATGGTAACGACTCCCTGTTTCCAAAAGACAAGATTGTTATATACGGCCCGTTAAAACTGCTGAGTAAATTTTGACTGAACCGATAGAAATTTTTTTTATTCAGCCAGAGCGCCCATCGGGTCCCATGGAGGCAGTTCTACAGGACGTTTTTTATAGATATTCAGGAGAGTCTCTGAAAGATATTTTTTGTGGACTACCACTTCGTATAGATATTCATCAAACCACGAATCGCTTATAATCAGATAGCCATCCTTTCCCGTCTTATCCCCATGACTGTTTTCAACGCGCCACTTTACAGGCATCCCCTTCTTTAAATCCACGCCTGTAAACAACATGGCATGGGTCATTCTGCTGTCCCCGTATTCCAGCCGCTCTGCCTTATCCATAGAGAAGTCCGTCCCATAAAGCAGTCTGTAATCATAAAGTTTAGTATCCAGTATACCGAGGTCCCTATGAAGGTATTTGCCAAAATCACAGCCGAACCAGACAGGTTCATCACTCTGGATGGACTTTTGTGCCGCCTTCTTAAAA
>CAYOYL010000141.1:0-12925 GCA_964408175.1 uncultured bacterium | reverse complement strand
AATATATTTTCGTGGATGAAATAGAAGTCTACAGGAGTCTTTTCTCTTCATAAAAAAGATGGGTAAATACAATCTTGACATTGGCAGGGAACCGCGTGCCGAACAGGTTTACTCCATGCTGACAAACCAGCATCATCCCAGATTGGCATATTCAGCAGTCCATACTGAAAAAGGAGAGGTGTTAATAGACAGGAACTGGCATCTGGATGCCACTGCGGCTACATCCTCAAAAATGGTTGAACTGGCGGCAGATGACCTGAGACGGTTTTTCAAGGAATCTCTCGGGGTTACTCTCTCATACTCAAGAAATGCCAGTGTCCCTACCATCCGTGTTGTTATTGACAGAAAGAAGGGAACCGTAAAAGGAAATTCCAAGAGAGAGCATGTCATCTCCGTTACTCCTGAAGGTATAGAGATTGCTGGAATTTCCGAGTGGGGTGCAGCCTGCGGACTGTACCATCTCCAACGTCTGCTCAAAATGCGTAAGGCCCCGGCTGTTAAACCCGGCGAAATACGCGCATACCCCGCCCTTGACCCCAGCATTACCTTTCTGGCATTCAAAACAGCAGGGATGGTAACCCTGAATTATCCGCAGACATATAACAAGGAGTACCTGTACCGCATAGCGCGTGCAGGATACACGGGTTTCCATCTCACTGTGACAATAGAAATGTTCTGCCGTTCAAGACTGCTTCCTGAAATGAATGCGGCAGAAGCGGATGAACGACTGGCGGAATTAAAGGAAATCACAGAACTCAGCCGGAATTATGCACTGGATGTTTACCTTGACTGGTATAACCTGCCTGTGCGTAATACACACAGTGTCTTCAAGAGGTACCCCGGATTAAAGGGCAGTACGATAGTCAACACAAAGGGGATTAATCTGCTTTGCAGCAGCCACCCACTTACAAAAAAGTTTTACATGGAACAAACCGAACGACTCTTTACAAAGGTCCCCGGGCTTGCAGGGGTATTTCTTCTAACGGGATGTGAGGGTGTTCAGCACTGCTATACGGCGCCGGGCTTCCGCAGACCCTCCACGACCAACTGTCCCCGATGCAGAAGAAAAGACCCTGAAAATACCGTGATGAATCTCATAAACGGAATGGCACGTTCTGCCAAAAAGGTAAAACCTGATGCCCTCATAGCGGTCTGGCCCTATGGAGCAGATACGTGGACCAAAACAAGGGATGCGCGTGAACTTGTCTCCCTGATTTCACCTGACTGCGCCCTGATGACAAATTTTGATACCGATGACAGTGGCTCTCTGGAAGGCGTAAAATTCGCCTATTTTGACTACTCTCTAAAAAACATCGGCCCCTCAAAAGTCTTTCAAACCCAGGCAGCAATAGCCCGGCGTAAAGGCATTAAGATAATGGCAAAAGTGGAAAACGGAACGCCCCGTGAAATGGTTACGGTTCCTTCGGTCCCGGCGATGACGCGGTGGGCGGAAAAGTACCACAGGATTGTTCTAAGCGGAGCAACAGGTGCTATGTTCAACTGGCAGTTCGTGGGATACACCGAAAGCCTGTCGGCAGAACTGGCTGCGTGGATGTCATGGAATCCCCAACCTCCTGCAGAGAACCTGCTGCGGCAGATGGCTGCCCGGGATTTCGGGAAAAGAAATGCAGAATACGTTATGAAAGCCTGGCGTTTTTTTGACAGGGCGATGGAACATTTTCCATTCGGACAGAAAACAATCGGTTTTTTCAGAGGCCCTTTCAGCATAGGGTTCGCACAGCCGTTGATTATGGATGCACAGAATCCTGGAGAACTCTCCCCCTCTTTTTTCTACAGGCATCCCTCCATGCCGGTTGAGTACTGGGACAATCTTATCATCAAGGGCAGTCCAATGTTCATTACCGATATGTCGTGGACATACCCGTTCGGGGAGAAGGCATGCCTGAAGAGTCTGAAAAAAATGGAGTTTCTCTGGAGAAAGGGTTGTAGTGAATTAAGTAAAACAACACAAACAAGGGACCTGTATATCAACGGAAAACTGAAAGAACACCGTGCCCTGTGTGAGGGAATTAACTGTATTATCCGGACAGCAGTGAACATGGTACAGTTTTACACAGTGAGAGATATCTATTTCAGAGAGCCTACAACACTTGAAAAAACGAGGAGACGCCTGACCACTCTGCGGAACATCGCCAGAGAGGAGTTAAAAAATACCGAACAGGGATTGAAATGTATGAGAGACAACATCCTGCTTGGATACGATTACGTGAACCACTACGGTTTTACAGAAGAGATGGTAAAAAGTAAGATTGAACATACCCGCAGGCTCATCTATCACGACATCCCTTACAGGATGTTCGTCCACGCACATTGTATGAAGACAGGTAGAGACCAATGGATATGGGATGACGGACACAAGTGGCGTTAGTAAAGTGAGAAAAAAATGTCTAATATACTTACGTGGAAGGACCTCCCTAAAGGGATAAACCCGTTACCTCTTGAACTTCACTATTTCCCAACAAAACAGCAGGCTGTTGTCTGGCGAAACTGGGAAATGGTATCCGTGAAGAACCTCGCGAGGTTATTAAGGACAAGCGAGAAAAATATTCTTGCATTTGCGGCGGGGATGGGGCTCAGGGTCCCGCCTGACGTAAATCCCCTCTGTCTTGAGCGTTCCTATGTGACAATAATAAAGAAAAACTGGCACCTCCTTCCATATCCACAGATTCTCCAACTTCTCGGTTGGACGGCTGACCGTATGTTTTATACACTCAAGGAGGATGACTTTCTGTGGGGAAAACTCGGCGGACTTAAGCCCGCAGCGGAGCATGTTTATTACGCACCGCTTACACCACAGCAGGAGGAAGAGACCGCTGTACTGAGAAAGGTAATAAAAAAACACTTCCCTCCTGAGAAAGATAAAGGTGTTCCTCTGTTTGATTTTATAAGGCAGTTCCGTGAACCTGCTAAAAACAAACAAGGTGTACACGGACGGAGACAAAAAGATTCAGTCCTGCGATTCATATACCCTTTCTACACCCTGTACGATGCTCTTCTTGACAAAGAGTTTGTTCCTCCCCCTGAAGGACTGCTGGCAGAATATTCCCGGGTGGGAATTAACGGCATCTGGATTCAGGCGATACTTTACACCCTCATACCTATTAAGAAGATGCCAGAACTTTCCGCCGGACACGAAAAACGCTTTGAGAATATGCGCATACTTGTAGAACGTGCAGCAAAATACGGTATCGGGGTTTACCTGTATCTTAACGAGCCGAGAGGTATGCATCCTTCATTTTTTGAGAAATACCCGGACTGGAAAGGAGTTGAAGAGATACGGGGTTCGCGTCAGACCTTCTCACTCTGTACATCCAGCCCCGAGGTACGTGAATATCTGAAAAAAGGAACTGCTGAACTCTTCCGTCAGGTCCCGGAACTGGCAGGTGTATTCACAATAACCATGTCGGAAAATCTCACTCACTGTGCTTCTCACGCACAGTGGAGACAGTGTCCGCGGTGCAAGAACCGCAAACCATGGGAGATAGTTGCCGAGGTCAATAACCTCATAGAAGAAGGTGTCCACAGCGTAAAGCCGGATGCACGTGTCATCGCATGGACATGGGGCTGGCAGTATCCGGGTATGAAAGCAAAGGAAGCCATAAGACTCTTGTCTCCCCGGATTGAACTTATGTGCACCAGTGAAGAGGCGATGAAGGTATCCATAGACGGGGTAGAAACTCTGGTCTACGACTACGACATGGCCTGTGTGGGCCCGGGGAAAAGGGCAAAGGAAAACTGGAAAGAGGCAGCAAAAAAAGGTATGAAAAGACTTGCAAAGGTCCAGTTTAATACAACATGGCAGTGCAGTGCTGTGCCTTATCTGCCTGTGCTTAACATTATCGCAAAACACATGGTTAACCTGCGTGACTCAGGCATAGACGGACTGATGTTAAGCTGGACAGTAGGCGGGTATCCTTCTCTCAACACAGATATGGTTTCGGATATTTTACAGAGTAAAGAAAAGGACTGTAACAAAATTATAGACGGGTTTCTTACCCGAAGGTTCGGCAGGAGGGCTGCCCCGTATATCAGGAAAGGATGTGAGAGGTTCAGTTCTGGATTCAGGGAATTTCCTTTTCTCGTCCCGATTGCGTACCTTGCCCCGCAAAACGTGGGCCCGGCAAACCTGTTATTTGAAAAACCGACTGGCTATAAAGCCACCATGGTCGGATTTCCCTATGATGATATTGACGGCTGGCGCAGTATCTGTTCCAAAAACTCTTTTGAAAGAAGGTTCCTGAGGTTGAGTGTCAGGTGGAAGGAAGGACTGGAACTGTTGAGAGAGGCGGAGAAACTTGTGGATAAGAAAAAACGCGGAGATTTTCTCTCTCTACTGCATACAGCGACAGGTGCTTACCTTCATTTCAGGAGTACATACCTGCAAACTTTATTTATCAGAAAACGTGAACTGACCGGGGATGTGTGGGATGCACTGAGCAGCCGGCAGCAGAAGAAGACGATTGATGAAATTCTTGCCCTGCTGGAGGAAGAGATTACAATTGCAAAACAACTCCATTCACTGACGCTTGAGGATTCAATCATCGGATTTGAAGCGAGCAACCAGTATGCCTATACGCCGCAGGACCTGAAGGAAAAAGTCCTAAACTGTGAATACCTTAAAAAGAAATACATAAAGAGGAAAGAAATGATTTCCTTAAGGAGTTACAAATGACTAAATTCGGTTTCTGGGAATATACCTGTCCAGGGTCAGGCAAGGCATCCCGTTACAGTCTGCAGGACTGGGAAAAACTTCTTGACGATATGGCATCCTGCGGAATGAACTCTCTATCTCTCGTTATAAAATGGATTACGACAGGCTACAATTCTTCCTTTAAGTGGCTTGACAAAAATGAAGAGTCGTCCGTAATTTCTTCTGGAAACGAGGTTCTACACCGGACTATTGAGATGGCACACTCTCGGAATATTGAGGTATGGCTGACAGCAGTATGCAGTCACTACCAGGTTAAGGAATTTGGAATTGTGCCGCCAGACGGAAGAACCGAAAGGAGTTTTTATTATGACCCTGACTATCCTGGCGTTCTGGAGAGAACATGTCTGATGTTCGGAGAGATTGCTGAATTATTCGGGAAGGAGGCTGACGGCATAGTCGTTGAAATAGAAAGCGTTGAGTTTGACTGGCCTCACAGGATACCCATCTATAACCGCTGGGCTGAAGAGAACAAACGCCCGTCGTATGGAGAAATCAAACTTCAGCATATGGATGCCCGAGCATACCAGAAACACCACTGGCGGGATTTTCTCACATGGAGAAGGTGTGTGGCGATGCAGGAGATTGAAAAAACAGTGAGGGAGAAAGGATTTAATGGGAGACTGGCAATGATATGTGAAACGTCAAACGAGTACGGCACATACACTCAGGCGGTGAACCTGGACCAGTATAGGAAGAGCATGCCGGGCTGGGCAGCAGTGACCTATGACTACAACCGGGGCCTTAACCGATGGGCAGGTGCAGATTTCTCCATTGAACAGCCCAAGAGGGCAGGACTTGACGTCTACTACCTGGGAAGAGGCATAATGACATGGGAGAAAAGACACCTCACTATTCCCCTTGAGGAAAACTGGAGAATTGACCTTGAAGACGTTATGAGATTCCAGCCGAACGGTTTCTGGTTTTTCGGAATTGATGCCGACGAAAAACCAAATGCTCACTCTGAAATATCCCTTTTGAAAGAGATGGGGTTCAGTGACGGGCTTTCTGCAAGAAAAAGATTGATTGAAATCTTCAGAGAAACGATACGCAACTCTGCCTTATAGGCAATGTGTTCAACACAACAATACTTGCCGGTGTTTTATACAGAGAAACAGAGAGGAAGTTATGGAGGTGGACATGGAAAATGTGAGGGTTGTTATAGGAATTGATGTGGAAACCGATGTTGGCAGTTGGACCCCGTTCTATGAGAGTGTGGGAAAGGGGATACCGCTTCTTCTTAATCTTTTTGAGCGGACCGGAGTGAAGACAACCTTTTTCTTCACGGGCGAGTCCGCCCGGCTGTTCCCGGCAAAGACAAGGGAGGTGATGCATGCAGGTCATGAGGTTGGGTGCCACTCACTATATCACGAAACGGTGGGAGATGAGTTGTTCCCCATCCCGGGCGTCAAACCACTGCTTCCGGAAGAGGTTCCCCTGCGGTTAAAGAGGGCTACGGAGGTTATTGCAAAGGCATGCGGGAAAAAACCTGTTTCTTTCCGGGCGCCAAGGCTGTGGGGAAGCACGGCAATGGTCAATGCTCTTGAAGAGCTGGGCTACCTGACTGATGCCACATACCCGCTTTACTATCACAGGAAACAGATTTCGCCTTATCATCCTGACAGGAAAAACTGGCTGAACAAGGGGAAGATGGGCATACTTGAGATACCATGTTTTGCGGACATAACCCGCAAAAGCAGGGACCCTTACGGCAGGGATATAGACCAGTGGCCTGTATTCCGCACCCTGGGGGCAAACACTCTGCTGAAAATGTCAAGGAATTTTATTGAGCACGTACGCTCCAAAAAACAGTCCCCTGTATTGTGCTTTTATTTCCACCCATGGGAATTCATTTCACTGCCGAAACGCTTCCATTATGGGGAAGGGACGGTCATCCCTGATACTTTTATTGTGAAAAACTGCGGACAGAAGGCGCTTACTGAACTCGGCAGGTTTATTACAGGTTTGAATAAAGAATTCGGAGCGGAGTTTCTTACCTGCCGGCAACTGGCTGGAAAATATCAAAAATAATTAATCAAAGCCTCTCACTCTGAAAAAATTAGCATCTGAGGGTTTGAGGTAATGGAGGAGATGTGAAAATGGGCTATCTGACGAAAGAAGAAAGGGATAGAAGACTGGAGAAGGTCAGGAAGATAATGGACAAGAAAGAGGTGGATGCATCACTGGCATACTATGATGAGTTCAACATCGGCAACGGCTGGTACCTGACAGGCTGGTGCCCGCAGTTTGAAAGTGGCATGGTGCTTGTCCCCCGCAAAGGGGAACCTATGATACTGGGAGGTCCTGAAAGCGAACCGTTTGCAAAACTGGACAGCGCAATCACCGATACGAGAAACCTGCCGGCATTTATGGTCCCTGATGAAGAGTATCCGAATGCGGAAATTATAGATTTCCCGAAACTCTTTGCGGAACTGCACTCAAGACTGGGCAGCGTGAAGCGCGTAGGTCTGATAGGTGCAGGAAAGATGCCTGCCGATTGCTACAAGCATATAATCGAAGGATTCTCCGGTGTAGAACTGGTGGACATAACCCAGGATTTCGTGGAACTGCGCTATCTTAAGTCTGAATGGGAGATAGAACGGATAAGGGAAGCCTTCAAACTGGCTGATTTATCTTACGATGCGATGAAATCAAAGGTTGCACCGGGCATTTCGGAGATTGAGGTAGCCGCCGCGGGCGAGTATGCCGCACGTTCACGTGGAGCCAACGGATTCGGTTTTGACCCGATAGTGGGAAGCGGACCAAGAAGCAATGCGGTCGTGCCCACCGCCAGTTCCAAGAAGATGTCTGACGGAGAGATGGTGATGATAGGCATTGCTCCAAGGGTGGAGGGTTATAACGGGGTAGTCGGTGACAACCTTCCCGTAAGCGGTTCTTATACGGACAGGCAGAAGGAGTGTATGAAACACCTGAAGGAGGCATTTCAACTGACAAGAGAGCAGATTGTTCCCGGCAGGACAGGAAGGGAGATAGACAAACCTGCACGCGACTACTTCAAAAAACACGGATTCTCCCGCTATCTTGTCTGTCCCTTCTGCCACACCATAGGACTGCATGAGGCGGAATCTCCTTTCTTCGGGCCGAACAGCAGTGACGTTCTCAAACCATCCATGACTGTATGCATTGACGTGAGTTTCTTCGGGCATCCCGAATTCCACGGGGCACGCATTGAGACAGGATACGAGATAACGGAAAAGGGTGCCGTGCCTTTCAGCAGGAAAATGGACAGCCTTTTTATGAAATAAAGAGGTATCCGGGAGGAAAAAGAAAATGTCCACTTCACAGGTAATGACAGTAACAGGTCCGCTGAATGCAGATAAAATGGGTGTCACACTTGCTCACGAGCACCTGTTCATTGACCTGTGTAACCAGTACAAACAAACAGAAAAAATCTCTTCTGGGAGTGAGCCGCTTGCAGAGGAACACCTTGAAAAATTGCGTATAAACCCATACATTGTAAAGGATAACCTGATTTTAGACAACGTAGATGTTTGCGTTGATGAGGTAGAAAGATTCAGGTCATCTGGGGGTAAAACAATAGTTGACTGCACATCCATTGGTATAAACCGTTCTCCACTCAAACTTCGGGAGGTTGCGGAGAGAACAGGGGTTAATATAATAGCAGGAAGCGGATACTACACGTATGACACGCACCCGACTGAATTGGATGACTTGTCTGCGGAAGAGATTGCCGAACGTATGCTGAGTGACTTCCTTGTCGGTATTGATGGAACCGGTATAAAAGCAGGGGTCATCGGTGAAATAGGCACAAGCAATCCTGTGCACCCGAATGAAAAGAAAAACCTCGCTGCTGCAGGTATCGTTTTCAAACAGACAGGAGCAGCAATACAGGTTCATACCTATCCATGGGGCAGAACCGGTCTTAAGGTCGCAGAACTGCTTTTCAAAAATGGTGTTGACCCGGGAAAGATAGCCATCTGCCATACCGACGTGATGCTTGACCTGAATTACATCCGTTCTCTGCTCAAAATGGGGGTCTTCGTAGAGTTTGACAACTTCGGCAAGGAATTTCAAGCCGATGGTTCACACACCTTCGCAAAGGATAGCGAACGTGTGGACGCGGTAAAAATCCTGATTGACGAAGGCTTTGAAAAACAACTCCTGCTCACCAACGATATCTGTCTGAAAATAATGCTTCATAGATATGGCGGCTACGGCTATGACTATATCCTGACCGACATCGTGCCGGCAATGTCAGCAAAAGGCATCGGAGAGGAGATTGTCAACCTCTTCCTGCGTGATAATCCCCGTCAACTTTATGGGAGATTATATGCCTAAAAGAGAATCTGCTCAAATGTCTTTAATACAGATTTTTTGAAACTTTATGTTAAAATTCAGTGTTCTACAAATTTTTTACCGGGGGGTTACAGATGAAAAGAATTGTTATATGCTACGACGGGACAGGTAAGATTATTATTGAAGAAATGCAGGTTCCGGCTGTTAAAAGGTACGAGGTTCTTGTAAAGGTGCATTCCTCCCTGATAAGTCCGGGAACCGAGATGGGAGCGGTAAAATCCCTCAGGGCTAATCCAAACCCCGCGGTATCATTAAAACCCTTTGGCTACGGAAACGCAGGGACTGTTATAAAAACGGGTAAGGCATGTAAAGTTCTCAGAGAAGGGATGAGAGTTGCCTGTATGGGACCTGGGGCACGCCATACAGATTATGCCGTCGTCCCACAGAACCTCTGCGTACCGATACCAGACAACGTCAGTTTTGAGGAGGCATCTTTTGCAACACTTGCAGCCACATCTCTCCATGCAATCAGAAGAGCAGATTTAGAGTTCGGAGAAAATGTGCTTGTTGCCGGGCTGGGTATTATCGGAAATATAGCAGGCCAGATTGCCTGTGCAAGCGGCTGTCACACACTGGGTACTGACCTCTTGCCCCTTCGGAGAACCATTGCCAAAAAAGTCGGTTTTGACAGGGTTCTCAGCCCGGAGAGAGAAAATATAGATACAGTATGTAAAGAATTTACACACAGCAATGGCATTGACTGTGCCTTCCTGTGCTTAGGGGGTGAGGGAACTGCAATCTTCAATCAGATAGTACAGGTTATGAAAAAAGCCCCGGATACCCACAGTATGGGACGAATCATTATTCCTGGTGGGTGTGAGATAACAACCAGATTTGCTGCAACACTCGGAAATCTTGATATCAGGAGTTCTGCACGAACAGGACCAGGCTACCACGACCCTGAGTATGAGAGAGGGAAAAACTATACAAGGGTTTTTGTCCCATGGACAACCGGAAGAAACCTTGAAGAAGTCATACGGGCAGTTGAAGAAGGAAAAATTCGGGTAAAACCACTTATTACACACCAGTTTCCTCTGCAGGAGGCTCCGAAGGCATGTGAACATCTCATTGCACAGCCAGAAAAATCCCTCGGGGTAATTCTCCATCCATAGTGTGCAGGCATATCAGAGGAGAACAGTATCTTTTAAAAAATTTATATGTTTTTTCTTGCCTGCCATATTCTTAGAACAGGTAAGGGGAGGGAAAAATGGTACACGAAAATCCAAAGCCTATCGGGGTTAAATTAGGAGTTAAACCAATCTACTCCACAGTGATTCACAAGGATAGTATTGAAGGTCCCTGCAGAACAGGGAGTGAAGAAGGTCTCAATCCGAAAACAGAGAGGGAGAATGCAAAAAAAAGGCTTGATAAACTTAAAGAAGAGGCTACAGAAATCCTGAATATGCCGGAGGTTGAAACACTCAAGCCTGTATACTTAGAACTGGGTCATAAAGGCGGGTGGTTGTTAAGCCGGAAGGAACTGAAAAAATTGGAACCCGACCTGCAAAAAACAGATATTTATTTTGGATATGAAACCTCTTTTCCCAAAATTGCCGCCGCATTAGCGGCTGAAAAATACAAAAAATCGGTCATCATAATGGAAAAATCATTTCCTGCCTACATAGGTATAGCCGAAAGTATAGCCCAGTTAAGAGCAAAGGATATTGAAGGTTACTATCCTATGAACCATTCGGAACTCAGGCATATTATCTCACTCTTACAGGTAAAGAAAGCCATCACAAAAACAAAGATTCTTAGGGTTACAGATATAAAGTTCACAGACAATTCCAACTTTCGCGATTTAGACAACCTGAAGAGAACCTTCGGCATAGAGTATAAGGATGTTACCATTGATGAACTTGGAAAAGAGATAGACAGGGTCAGACAAAACGGACAGAAGGAAGCAGAAGAAATAACAGACAACCTGATAGACAACGCACGGGCAGTTCATATGAAGAGAGGGTATATAACTGATTCTGTCAACTTTTATCTGGGGGTAAGGAGACTAATGAACCGTTATGAATGTAACGCTTTTACGATAGACTGTTTTGAAATCTGCCCCGATAAAAGAGTGACATTCGAGAGGAAATCTGTACCGTGTCTTACCCATACCCTTCTAAAAGATGATGGTTATCCCTCTGTCTGTGAAGGAGATATAACCGAGTTGTTGACAATGATGTTCTTAATGTACATCTCAAAAAAATCAGCCTACATGGGAAATCCTCAAGTGATAGATGAGAAAAAAAACATTATGGGGATATTTCACGATGTCCCGGGTATAAAAATGAAAGGCCTGACACAACCCGGTTTACCTTATGAAATAAGACCATTTACCTGTGGAGGATGGGGAGCGATAATCAATTACGACTTCTCCCGTGACAGGGGAGAAGAAGTAACTGTGGCAAGGTTTAACCCGTCAAGGAACAAAATACTGGTGGCGAGTGGAGAAATCACAGGCGGCCAAAACTTTGACAGTAAATGTGGCTGTAACCTGGGAGTATTAATTAAGGTATCAGATGTCGTGGACTTCTTTCATAAAAATGTCAGTTTCGGTAATCACTACGTTATGGTTTATGGGAACTACGTAAAAGAACTGAAAGGGATGGGCGATATAATGAATTTTGAAGTGGTGGAGGCATGAAAAAATGTTAGGTTAACAACCAATTTACTGCGTCTGTATTACCATGCAGGGTCAGCCAGAACTGCGTTAATCTCGCTTTCCGGTGTCTGCCCCGGGACAAACACACTGCCAACGTTATCCTTAACCAGAACACCATCCCTGTGATTACCGCGGTCCACAAGTAATTCCTTCAGCACACCAAGATGAAGCACGTTATCCTTGATTATGCTGTTGCCCAATCCGCTATAGACTATACCATACCTGGGAGAAAACTGTCCTTTCCCGTTGTCGTCCCGTCCGACGTTCATGGTATTGCCTGTAAATACCAGCCCGTCCACCTGCTCAAAGCGCACATGGGCACTGGCATATTCATCATCAGGACACCACTCAGGCTTACCGCTGCGGAAAATGACATTGCCGGTGATGGCAAAAACCGTGCAGCGTATATCACCACGCGCTCGCAGGTATATACCCGGACCACCTGACCTGTCAATATAATTACCTGTAATGTTATAGTGGGTCCCCCCCTGACAGATAATCCCTCCTTCGCGGTTCCACTCAATGCGGTTGCCTGTCATGGTTATGGATGCATTTTCCTCATACGAGCCAAAACCCGCCTGTCCATTTCCCGAAAGACAGTTATCAAGAAGGAAACCGTCCCATCCCCTTACCCACAGGCCGCTGCCCGTATTGTAGATACTCATACTATTTCGGATGTGGAAAGCAAATATTCGTTTCAACCTGATGCCGTCTCCGGAGAAAGCGTGGATACGGCAGCGTTCAATACGCGGTGTATCAGGGGACTTACTGTATGAAGAACTGTTGCACAGTATCCCATGTATCCCTGTCCCCAGTCTTTCTCCTTCAAGAGAAAGTCCATTGAGCGTCACACCCGCTGCGCCGGTGATATCCAGAAGACAGGCGGCCTTTTCATTGTTGAGACGAAGTATGGAACCGCCTGGAGAGTGATAACTCCATGCAGGATTTCCAATCAGACCGGTGTGCGGATAAAGATGCAGTGTTGAAATAGAAAAAATACCTTCAGGAATACTAACCGTAGCCTGGACTCCAGCAGCCTTATCAATAGCCTTCTGGAACGCAGCCGTATCATCAGCAACACCATCTCCTACAGCTCCGAATGACCGAACATCAATCATACCAGCCTCCTTCATTACACCTTAGATATACTCTGACATAAACATAGATACTATTCTATTTATTTTCTATCCTCCTGTCAA
>CAYOYL010000140.1:0-5076 GCA_964408175.1 uncultured bacterium | reverse complement strand
TCCGCTCTTCGCCTTGTCTTACTTCTGTGCTTCCACACTCGCACGTCAACTCTTTCCTTTCCTCTCCGTATCAATAGATTCTTATGTCGGAATTTCAGTGATTCTATACTAATCTGACATCAGGTAATAGCGAAGCAGGAATAGACAATTATATATTTTTCAAAAGGATATTGGCAGGGGAACTCTCTATAATGTCACTGAATGTTTTTAGTGATTCAGCAATCTTTTTCAATCCCTCAGACTTTGCGATAGGTATGTTGTCGCTCCCGTGCTGTTCGAGAGTGTCTATAACATATTTTATGCTGAGGATTGCAGTATCCTTGGCAGGTTGATAGAGTATATCTCTTCTGTCCTCCGGTTTTATCCCGGATATGATACCTGAACTGACCAGTTCATCCAGTATCTCATTGACCAGGCGGATGGGGATATCTGATTCTCTGGAAATCTGAGAGGCTGTCAGCGGTTCCTTTCCATAAGAAAAGTTTTTTATCAGCAGGTGTGCTATCCTCAGACTGGCTAATCTTTTGAAAGAATGACTTGCCTGAAGACAGTCACGTTCAAACTCATAGGTCTCCACATTCTGGTGGGCAAAAGATATCTCTGCTCCGAATAGAACTATGAGCCAACTCATCTGTATCCATGCCAGTAAGAGAGGCACCGCAGCGAAACTTCCGTAGATGGCCCCGTATTTAGCAGCTCCAACCTGAAACGTTATGTATGCCCACTGGAGAATCTGATAGATGGTTCCTGCGACCACTCCTCCTAAAACGGCTGACCTGAGGTTTACTTTTGTGTTGGGCATAAAGGTGTAGATAAAACTGAATAATAGCCATATCACCACATAAGGAGCAAGTTTGATGAAAAAGATTATAAGTGGTCCGAATGATTTGAGGATAACAATCTTCTGGGTTATAACTCCAAAATGGCTTGTTACTGCCACTGTGATGCTGCCTGGTATGACCAGTAGAATAGGGCAGATAAATATGATGGCAAGGTAGTCACTGATTTTTCTCCCGAGACTCCTCGGTTTTTTTATCCCCCATATCTCGTTGAATGAATTTTCAATGTTGCTCAGGACCCGTATGACCGTCCACAGTAATAGAACCACACCGGTACCTGCTATGATACCTCCTTTTGTTTGCTGCAGGAGAGAATGTGCGAATTGAATAATCTGCGCGATTATCTCCTCCTGCCCATGAAATTTTTCCATAATATGCGCTTCAATGATATTCTCAATCCCAAATCCTTTGGCGATGCCAAAGACCATAGCAAGAACCGGAACTATGGAGAATAAAAAATAAAAGGTTAACGATGATGCACGCAGAAAGCACTTGTTTTCATCAAATCCGCGTAATGCCAGAATGATAATTCTCAACTGTCTGATAAGCACTGATTTTTTGCGCGAAAAGTTGGTAAGTTGCATCCGCCATATGTCCATTGTAATATACCTGATGATTTTAGACAGCATTTTTCCTCCTCTTTTAAATATTACTGGTTCAAATAAGATTGTACTGCCTGCAGTGTTACGGTGTCAAACAAACGAATTGCCTCATTAATAAAATTTATACGAAAGGATTCATAGAAATATTGTAAGTTTTTAGAAAACAGGGTACAATTAAACCTATGCCTCCAGAAAACTATTCACTTATAGACCTGTTCAAAATGATGCACACCCGGGGCGCATCTGATATCCATATAAAGTCTGATTCCTGCCCCGCGATAAGAATAAAAGGTGAGATTGTAAGATTGAAACTGAAAGAAGCAAGTCAGTCACGTCTGATGAAGATGCTCTCCGAAGTAGTCACAGAACGCGAAATGAAAATTTTTGAGGAAGAGGGCAATCTTGATACTGCCGTTGGACTTCCACGTCTCGGAAGATTCCGTATCAACGTTTTCAGACAGAGGGGAACCGTTACACTGGTCGGGAGAAGGATTTCATATTTCATCCCGGATCTTGAGGCCCTTAATCTTCCACCTTCACTCTCCAAAATCACAAATTTTGTCAACGGTCTTGTTCTTGTTACAGGTCCGACAGGCAGCGGAAAGTCAAGTACGCTGGCGGCTCTGGTCAACCATATAAACAAGACGCGCAGGTGTCACATACTTTGCATAGAAGACCCGATAGAGTTTTTATACAAAGACGAACTTGCCATTATCAACCAGAGGGAAATTGGACTTGACGTAAAATCCTTTAAAGATGCACTGAAGTATGCAATGCGCGAGGACCCCGACGTTATGCTTGTGGGAGAAATGAGGGACTATGATACCGTAGAATTTGCGCTTAACGGTTCAGAGACAGGACATCTGATATTCGGAACCCTGCACAGTTCAAATGCAACACAAACCATTCAGCGTATCTTAAGTTTTTTCCCTCAGGAAAGACACCAGGAAATAAGAAAGGGGCTGTCTTCCCAGCTGAAGGCGGTTGTGAGTCAGATTCTTCTGCCTTCCTGCAAGGAGGAACTGCACATGGTTCCCGCCTGTGAAATCCTTTTCAACAATCCCACAATAAGCCGGCTTATTTCAGATGGAGAAGATGAAAAAATTTCAAGGGCAATGAGGGCAAACAAGGCAGAGGGAATGCAGGATTTTGACCAGGCACTTGCTGATTTACACAAGGAAGGGTTTGTTACGGAAGAGACAGCACTTGAGCATTCAGATAACCCTCAAGGACTCTCTATGAGACTGAAAGGTATTGTGAGCGATGATGCCGGAGGGCTCATATCCTGAATATTCAGTTATGCCTTTTCTCTATTGTCCATACCAGAAGGATTGTAGGATAATGGGGTGATAATTTATTCAAGCACCATCTTAATAGCGTCAAGAACGCTTCTTGGAATGTAAGGTTTTGTGATGTAGTAGTCAGCCCCTTCTGTTATTCCTGACATAACTTCTTCGTCGGAAGACCGACCGGTAAGAAGTATGACGCGGATTGATTTCAGGTTCTCGTCGGTTCGGACGGTTTTGAGTAGTTCAAGTCCGTTCATACCGGGCATATTAATGTCTGAAATCAGAAGGTCTGGGACAGAGGTTCTTAACAGTTCAAGGGCGGATGTACCATCAGGGGCAGCGAGTACTTCATACCCATTCTTTTCCAATGTTTTGACAAGGATTATCCTGCTGTCTTCATCATCCTCAGCGACAACTATCTTTATCTTTCGCTCCTCTTCCATGGTTGTTTGATTATACCATATTTACGAAAAAAACAAAGGTAATGGACTGACAAACTTATTTTTATGATGTATAATTACAAAAGTACGTTTTCTTATTAACCGATATAAGGGGAGATAGAGAGAAGAAAGTAGTGTGCTCCAATGAACCTTTACGAGGAGGATGAAAATGGTTGCAGATTCCAGAAAGCCTGTTGATGTAAAACTGAAGGTAAAACCGGTTATGGCTTTGATAGTTCATAGTGATTCGAAAGAGGGACCGTGCAGGATAGGGACTATACATATCTTAGACCCGAAACTTGAGAAGCAGAATAACAAAAAGATTTGTGGCGACTTCAAGAAGGGAATTAAGAACAGTATTACTGGCAAAGATGTGGAGATTCTTGAGCCTGTATGCCTTGAATACGGGGAAAATCTTGTAATATCTGACAGCCAGTTTAAAAAACTGGAAACAGACCTGCAGGATGTAGACCTCTTCTTATGGGCAGGTAGGCCGCATGGGATTGAGAGATTTAATAAACCGATAGCCGTGGTAGGTGGTTTTGAAGATATACCTGCCTACCTGAGAAGCAGGGGTTTTGAGTCATATGCCCCTTTAGATTACGATGAACTTAATGAACTTATAACCCTTTTGAAGGTCAGAAAAGCAATCAGGGAGACCAGAATACTGGTTGTCTCTGACGAAGAGATACTGACAGATGGTGTCAGCAGTAACGTCTGGGATATGGAAGAACTGAAGAGCAGATATGGGATTGGTTCCAAACGCGTCTCATTTAAAACCTTCTCAGACCAGATGGATTGTGTTGACAGAAAAGAGGCGGAAAAATTAGCCTCCCAACTGATAGACCATGCTGACAGGGTTCATATGAGCAAAAAAGCAATCACAAAATCTGTCATTGCCTATATCGCTGCTAAGAGGTTGATGGAAGAATATGGATGTAATGCCTTTACCATAGGGTGTTTTGAACTCTGTACTGCAAAAATCGCAGCAGAAAAGGAATTTACCCCCTGTTTAATCCACGCCTTACTTAAAAACCAGGGGTATCCATCAACCTGTCAGGGGGACATAAATGCCTTACTTGCCACCATCCTTTTGATGTATATCTCTAAAAAGTCTACCTATATGGGAAATGCTGGTATAGTGAGCAGGGAAGAGAACATCTTGCAGATACAGCATGATGCAGGTTCATTAAAGATGCAGGGGCTGGATAAACCTGACCTTCCTTATGAGATAAGACACTTTACGAAAGGCGGGTGGGGGGCTGTTCTCCGTTACGATTTCTCAAAGGATAAGGGGCAGGAAGTGACAGTAGCCAGAGTAGACCCAACGGCAACAAGACTTCTGCTTACCAGAGGAGAGATAGTTGATGGATTTGATGAGGAAGGGGGATGCCTGGGGTTGAGAGTGCACATTAAGATACCCGATATAATAGAGTTTTTCCACAAGAAGGCAGACTTTGGCAACCATATGACTATGGTCTATGGCGATTACACCCGGCAGATAAAAGAACTGTCCGGGATAATGAAGTTTGAGGTTGTTGATGTATTATAAGTAACGTCCAATAAAAATTTATCCTTGTATGGACTGAAAGCAAAGGAAAACAGGGAGTAAAGAATATAAATGAAGGCGGAAGAAATTCCGATTAAGCCAAGGAATTACCATGATGTTTATTACGGCAGAGAGGATGTGGCAATCAAATCCATCAAGGAACTGCCGGGAAGTGCATTGGGTGTTAAGGTGGTGCTTTTCTCGCCGGCAGGCTCGGTTTCCCATTTTCTCTGAAAAATATAAGCCTGTTGATTTTTGGGCAGGGTTGTACATAATATCTGACGATATACGATGGATAAATTAAAATTCTCTAAAAATTATTCTGAACTTTTCGGTATTCTTGGAGAACGTTACCGT
>CAYOYL010000139.1:0-2994 GCA_964408175.1 uncultured bacterium | reverse complement strand
CCATCCGGAGCGAGACCTTTCCATATCGTAAACTTTAATGGCAGAGGCAAGTTCATCCCCTTTCAGGTTAAATACAGCAGCCTTGACTGATGATGTCCCAACATCAATGGATAAAATTTTCATTTTTAGCCTTCTGCAAATAACCTGTTAATAGTTTTAACAGTTTCCTCTACAAGACTTTCACCGCCCTCTGAACCGACAGTACAGTTATTTATTAAGGCTCCGTAGCCACCATGCCTTTCTGCTTTTTCGGTCGGCAGATATCCTGAGTTTCCACAGCAGAGTTGTATAATGAATGTTTGATTGGCTTCACTTCGGGCTTTAATACGCAGCCCATAGTTTAGGAAAAGTTCAAAGGGATTGGTACAAAAAACAATCTCCCCAAGCCTTAATACATGAAGTTCCATTTCCATAGCGGGTATTTTGCTCCGTTCCAATGCCCTGTTGATAATAGATTCAGTATTTTTTATCAAGACGAAATGATGCAGTTTGCTGTCATAAGGACCAGGTTTCCCGACAATCTTCTCATTGCGTTTCACCTCTGCGTTAAAGTCAGCAAACGCCTCTTTTTCATCCATAACAGCGGTCAGTTTTTTAATCTCTTTTTCAGCCTTAATGGTCTCTTCCTGGGAAGGAAACCATCTCGGTAGATTCACTGTTGTAACACTGTGTAGAATTTCCATATTAAAAGAAATCTCGTTAGCATTGATTCCCTCGTATGCCTGGATAACAGCCATGTATAACCTTTCCCCGAGGATGCTGACCCCTTTTTCGTTCCAGAAGTCCGCATTTCTATTTCTGATAAGGTCACGTGGGGACTGGTCCCCTGCAGATGAAATCTGACACAGGGTTTTAAAATTCCCCCCAAAATGGCTCTGCAGCAGTCTGCGGGTCTCTCCAGTAAAATCGGAAGAGACAAGATAGGTTGCTTCCATAACCTGTGCAGGACAGGCAATATTAATTATAACTCCTGTGGGATTTTTATCCTCATCATAGGTAAATAGTATCTCTGCTGTTGGGTCTTCACTCCCCTCAAGTCCTGTAAAATCTTCTCTTGAAGTATCACCGTACATCTCGGCAACGCTACCCTTAAAAACGGCACGTCTGCAGTGGCCTATAACTGCATATTCGTGCGCAGTCGCCAGTGAACCAAACGCCCGGTTTTCCCATGCATCCGATATGGTTTTAACCAAATGTGAAAGAACAAATTCCCTGTAGTGCTCCGGCTCTATAGTTCCCTCTGCGTATTTTAACCAGTTCATTGCTGATGATAATGCTGGGGCTGTATGTACATGGGTTGCGTTAATTATAATTTTGTCCGGTACAATCTCAGGGACTCTGGTTATAGTCCTTTCCCTTACCATCTTGACAAATTCTAAAGGTATCCCTACAGTATCAAGTGAAACCATAATTATTTGTTCACCTGACTCAGATTCCATAACCATAACAGTCAGACCAAGACTGGAATGGACACCTTCAGAAACCCGCTGGTAGTATTGTCCGTAAAGTTCTACCTTACCTTCTGGAGTGATATCCGCATCAGCCCAACCTATCTTTATTCTCTCTTTTTTTAGAGTAGACGTTTTTTCCCCCATGAAGTTCATAGACCTAATCCACTATTTCAAACTTCTTGTACCGTAAAGATTTTTTTGCAGCCTCCACAACCCGCATATTGTAGATACCATCGTAAAGGGAAGGGGAGGCCTCTCTGTTTTCGTGAATGCACCTGATAAGGTTATATATTGAATGAATATGAGCCCTTGTCCATCCCACAGCAGACTTCGCGGTAGGGAAAACACTTCCTGGATAACTGCTTGCCGTAGGTATCTTTTTGAATCCTGCATCCCTTTCCGCAGAACTATAAAACTCAAGGTAGTTGGGATACATTGAGTTATACCTCAGAGAACCTCTCGTCCCGTAAATTTCATACTTCAGTTCATCTTCGGTCCCGGTGGCTATCTTGGACGCCTCTATAACACCAACAGCCCCGTTTTTCATCTCAGCGTTGATTATGAACAGGTCTTCCACCTCAACCTTTACCTTCTTCCCGGTTCTGTCTTTTCTTTCCGGATATAATATCCTGCTCATCCCTGAGACCTTTCTGAATCCTCCCACAAAAAAATATGCAAGGTCTATGATGTGAGAGCCGAGGTCAAGGAGAACTCCTGCTCCCTCTTCCTGCTTCCATCCCATGGGTTTCTCCGGGTCAACACTTCCCGAGTGATAGTAAGCCATCCTGAAAGAAATGATATCACCGAGGCTCTTGCCGTCAATAAGACTCTTTGCTTTTATTGATGACGGGAAAAACCTGTTGTGAAATGCCATCTGGTGCACACCCTTATAACCCTTAAGTGCTTCTTCAATAACATCTGCTTCTTTCATATCACACACCAGCGGCTTCTCGCAGTATACGGGCTTGCCAGATTTGAAAACCTCCAGCAGATGCTCTTTATGCAGTTTGTTGGGAGAGCATATATCTATAACATCAACATCAGGATTATTTATCAGTTCTCTGCAATCAGTTGTTCCGTATGAAAAGCCGAGGTCATGTTTTCCCTTGTCAACCGTTTCCTGTCTCCTGCTGCACAAACCGAAAAGCCGTGCTCCGAACTCACAGTCGGGGTAATAGTATTTGAGTGTATCATAGCCGTATGCGTGCACCTTACCTATAAATCCAAAACCTATTAAACCTACATTATAGATTTTCATAACACCTTCCCCTCTTTGCATTTCACTGTTAATCCTCCAGTAAAATCTTCCTCTCAAATTCCGATATAAGGGAATATAGAGAAAAGGAAGTAATTTCGGTGCTCGGAAACAGGCTTTGCCTTGAGCTTCAGTGCAGATAAGAACAGTGTCGTGTCTCAGAAATTTCTTATCTACTTTTTAATCTTATGACACGACACTTTTAGGAGGGGGCAAGCCCCCTTCCTAACGCCCCGCAAAATACAGCGGGTCTGTTCTCCCCCAGACGTGAGGGAATACCTCCCTCAC
>CAYOYL010000138.1:0-5054 GCA_964408175.1 uncultured bacterium | reverse complement strand
CCCCGTACTGGAAAGAGGGGGTGACTCTGATGACCCTTACCTTCTCGGTGCACAGGTCGGCTTTTCCGGAAATATCGCCGAAAAGAAGTTCAACGCAGGGCTTGCCTACTATTCCTATGACGGCATGAAGGATTCTTTACAGGCAGATATCTCCCCTGGCTACGACCCGGCTGGAAATACACTCACACTCATAATCGACAAGAATTATTATGTATATGACTACAACCTCTGGGACCTCAACGTTGACTTTACACCCTTTGAGATTCCAGCAGGCAGCATCTCACTACCTGTAAAGTTCTACGGTAACTATGTGGTCAACACAGCCAGTGATGTAAAAGAGGATACCGGATACCTTCTCGGATTTGACATAGGCAAGGCAGGTAAGAAGGGCACCTGGAAGTTCGGATACAACTACAGGAAGGTGGAGGCAGACTGTGTACCCGCCATCTTCAACGATTCTGATATGAACGGCGGAGGGACTGACCTGAAAGGACATAAGATTGGTTTCACATATGCCCTGAATGATAATTCCACCTTTGGAATTACCTATCTTATAGGGGAGAGTCTGGGAGTGAATAGAACCGACGACAGAAACACACTGCAGGTAGATTATATAGTAAAGTTCTAAAAATAAGATACCCCTCATCCATCCCTTCTCCCGCAGGGGGAGAAGGGATGGGAGTGCGGGGTAAAGGAGAAGAAAAAATGTTGAAAAAGATATGGATGACGATTCTGGTAGCAGTAGCAGGACTTGTCTTAACAGCAGGAGCGGAAAACATCACTATGGCAGGTTCCACAACAGTTCTGCCCATAGCACAGAGAACCGCAGAGGTCTTTATGGGGAAACACTCAGGTATCAATATCACTGTCAGGGGAGGAGGTTCAGGGGTCGGTATTGCTTCCATCATAGATGGCACCTGCGATATAGGAGATGCATCAAGACCCATAAAGGAAAAGGAGATAAAGAAGGCCATTGATAAGGGTGTAAACCCGAAGGCAAACGTGGTGGCAATGGACGGCATAGCGGTGATAGTACATCCGTCAAACAAGGTGGATAAACTTACCATAGGACAGATAAAAGAGATATACACAGGTAAAATCAGCAACTGGTCACAGGTTGGAGGAACGAATACCAAAATAGTTGTTATCTCAAGAGATAGTTCTTCCGGAACCTTTGAAACATTCAACAACCTGGCTCTTAAAAAGGCGAGGGTGAGACCCGATGCGCTTATGCAGGCATCTAACCAGGCAGTTGCAACAACCATTGCGCAGACACCCGGAGGCATTGGATACGCGGGACTCGGTTATCTCTCTTCTTCTGTCAAGGCTGTTGCCGTGGACGGCGTTATGCCTTCAAAGAAAACTGTCCTTTCACAGGACTACAAACTGGCAAGGCCGCTGTTTATGTATACCAACGGAGAACCAAAAGGCGTGGTAAAACAGTACATGGACTTCGTAACAGGTAAAGAAGGACAGAAAATCGCCGAAGAGGTCGGCTTCGTAGGGCTGCAGTAAATAGATACAAATATCGGGGCGGGCTGACAATTTCATCCTGCCCCGATTTGTTGTATAATAAGAGGGAAAATGCAAAAGAAAAAAGAAAAGATTTACCACTGGCTCTTCGCAGTTCTTGCCTTTACATCCATAGTTTTTCTGGTAGGCATAACAATAACCCTGTTCAAAGAAGGTCTCCCGTTATTCAAAGAAGTATCATTGAGAGGTTTTATCTCCGGCAGAGACTGGTATCCCACCTACGACCCCCCTGACTTTGGAGCCTTACCACTTATAGCCGCATCTGCATTTGTAACACTTGGAGCACTCTTTGTCTGTGTGCCTCTCGGTATAGGCAGTGCCCTCTATCTAAATGAAATCGCAGGCTTCAGGCAAAAGTCTTTTTTGAAACCTCTCATAGAGATACTTGCCAGTATCCCGTCTGTAGTTTACGGTTTCTTCGGTATGGTGATAGTTGCTCCGATTATACAGAATTTTTTTAACCTTCCCACAGGACTCACTGCATTTACTGGAAGTCTTATACTGGGCATTATGGCAACACCTACAGTGGCAAGTCTATCTGAGGATGCCCTGAGTTTCGTACCAAACAGTTTCAGGGAGGCGTCACTGGCGATTGGTGCCAATAGATGGCAGACACTCACAAAGGTGGTCATACCTGCCGCAGGCTCGGGCATATCAACCGCTGTTATTCTCGGTATAAGCAGGGCTATCGGTGAAACAATGACTGTCCTGATGGTAACAGGCGGTTCTGCTGTTGTCCCGAAATCATTTTTTCAGCCGGTAAGGCCTATGACATCCACCATAGCCGCAGAGATGGGGGAAACCGTTGTCGGCAGTATCCACTACCATTCACTCTTTGCTCTGGGACTGATACTGTTTATCATCACATTACTCTTTAACATACTCGCAGAATTCATTAGCAGCAGGTACAGACTGAAACTGGGAGCAGGCAGATGAAACGGTCAGAGATAACACAAAAGATAGGATTTTCTATACTCTTTCTTTGTATAATAGCCACGCTCTTTTTTCTGGGGACAATCCTCTACTTCATCACTATCAGAGGAATAAAGGTCCTTTCATGGGGATTCCTGACACAGATACCCAAAAACGGTATGACCGAAGGTGGCGTGGCCCCTGCTATCATAGGAACATTTTATCTGACACTCGGGGCTATTCTCTTCGCCCTGCCCCTCGGGGTTGCCAGTGCAATATACCTCACTGAATACACTCCCAAAAACATCATTGTCAACATACTGAGAATCAGCATTAACAACCTTGCAGGAGTTCCATCTGTTGTTTTCGGCCTCTTTGGCCTGGCGGTATTCGTGAAGTTCTTCGGGTTTGGGGTATCAATACTCTCAGGTAGTTTAACCCTCGGTATACTCATACTGCCCGGAATAATATCAGCATCTCAGGAGGCGCTTACCGCGGTCCCTTATTCATTCAGAGAGGCATCCCTCGCCCTCGGGGCAACGAAGTGGCAGACCATCAGAAAGGTTGTACTGCCTGCCTCACTGCCAGGTATCCTGACAGGGGTTGTGCTGAGTATAGGCAGGGCTGCCGGAGAAACAGCCCCCATACTCTTCACTGCTGCCGCTTTCTACGTAAGGGGGTATCCAGATTCCATATTCTCAGAGGTGATGGCTCTGCCTTATCATATATACGGACTGATGACCGAAGGCACCTTTCCTGAGAAACAGACACAGATTGCATACGGATGTGCACTGATACTGATGCTGCTTGTCCTTATAATATCAGCAGTCGCCATATACTTTAGACAGAGACAGAGGAGAATCCACTATGGATAAAAACGAGGCACAGATAAGAGTCTCTAACCTGAACTTCTTTTACTGCAAAACCTGTGCCCTAAAAAATATAAATATGGACATCTATAAAAACAAGGTTACAGCAATCATCGGTCCATCAGGCTGCGGCAAGTCAACATTTATAAGACTCTTCAACAGAATGAACGACCTTGTCCCCAAATCAAGGGTTGATGGACACATATACCTTGACGGAAAAGATATCCTCTCTCCCAGCACAGACGTTGTTGAACTCAGAAGGAAGGTGGGGATGGTCTTTCAAAAGCCCAACCCCTTCCCCAAGACGGTATTTAAGAATGTCAGTTATGGACTGGAGGTCAACAACGTAAAGAATAAACACTACATTCAGGAAAAGGTAATAGATTCTCTTAAAAATTCCGCCTTATGGGAGGAGATACACAACCGTCTCAACGACAATGCCCTGATGCTTTCCGGCGGACAACAACAGAGACTGTGCATAGCCCGTTGTCTTGCAGTTGACCCTGAGGTGATACTCTTTGATGAACCCACTGCAAGTCTGGACCCTATCTCAACAAAGAAGATAGAGGACTTGATAACAGAACTTAAGAAGCAGTACACTATAGTTATCGTCACCCATAATATGCAGCAGGCAGCGAGGGTATCGGACTACACCGCTTTCCTGTATCTGGGTGAACTGGTGGAATATGGGACAACCGAAAAAATTTTTACAGTGCCGGAGAACCCGAAAACCGAAGAGTACCTCTCTGGCAAATTCGGTTAATATCTTCCCTTCCTTTGGTAAAGGAGGGTCAGAGAGAATTTGTGAAGGGAAATCCCCCTTAATCCCCCTTTCCAAAGGGGGAACATTGATTTCCCCCCCTTTAATAAAGGGGGGTGAGAGGGGATTTTTATAGATAAGGTTAACACAATAATTTTCCTGAAAAGGAGGCTCTAATGATAGAAGAGGACATAAATCAACTGAAAGAAAGTATAGTGGGTTACGCCTCACTCGTATCTAAGATGATAGAAGATAGCATTGAGGGACTCCTTGCGAACGATGAGGGTATCCTGAAAAGGGTCACCACAGAATATGAGGCAAAGGCCAACGACACTGAAATTGAGATGGAAGAACGGTGTATTGAGTCCATCGCCAAGTACGAACCAAAGGCAAAGAACCTGCGCACCACACTTATGATAATGAAGATAAACAATGACCTTGAACGTATCGGTGACGAGGCAGTCAACATAACAGAGAGTTCACTGTTTCTCATAAGTAAACCAGCCGTTAAGAAATTCATAGACATACCAAAGATGTCCGAGATAACCATTGGTATGTTAAGAGACAGTATAACCTCATTTATAAACAGTGATGTCTCTCTCGCCAGAGAGGTCTGTGTTAAAGACAACCGTGTTGACAACCTGCGTGACCAGGTTGTACGGGAACTCATAACCTATATGCTGTCAGACTCATCAACCGTTGAAAGGGCAATACATATTCTGCGGATAGCACGTTCTCTCGAAAGGGTTGCAGACCTCTCCACAAACTTCTGCGAAGATGTGGTTTTTATGACGGAAGGCAAGATAATCAAACACCACTATTCTGAGGTTTAACATCGAACCCTTGACAGATTTTTTTAAGAGGGTATAATATAGAAAATTTGTTATTTTATCAGAGTGCCGTAGCGCCTAAATGGTGAAGTGCTGAACCCGCCTGTAATAAAGATTCTGCGGGCAAAAAGCCACGCTCCCGGCGCTGTA
>CAYOYL010000137.1:0-19921 GCA_964408175.1 uncultured bacterium | reverse complement strand
CTTGAAGACAAAGGGGATTTTTACATTGTACGGCTGACGCCGTCAAAAACCCTCCTGAAACTTAACGATATGGTTCTGGAAGATATCACCACTCAGGATACCGCAGTCTCTCAGACAATATCAACAACCGTAATGGAGATAAAAAAGAATGGTATGATACTGAAAATGAAAGAGAGCGGTCCTGGCATCCTGAATCCTTCTCAGATGCTGAGGATAATGCCCGTTTTTCCCGAAAAACTTACGTTGCCGTGGAAGCAGACTGTCCCTGCGTTAAGTCTGCCCGGTGTTCCAATGTGTGCACTGGAGTTTACGTATATGTACAGAGAGGGGAAGGATGCCCTTTCTAACATAAGTCTTATACCAAACAGCAGGATAAAAGAAAAACGTAAGGATGGTAACATTGAGGTCCAGTTTACAGGATTGAATTCTTCGAAAGGCAGGTTTCTTTTTGACAGGAGCAGGGGCGAAGTACATAGGTTTGACGGACTGATTGACCTGATACTCAAGACAGTGTTTAAGATGCCTTCGGATTCTGAAGATAAGATAACGACGAAGCAGAGTCTGCCGTTGACTATGAGAATTAAACTTAGTGTGAACCTTTCTGCAATAAACAGGTAACAACCTCAAACGGTCTTAAAGCAAGCGTGATTTGCCTGTCTTTTACCTCAGCGGTGGACCTCTTCTGGTATTTCAGGTCAACGATACTGCAGGATTTAACCCTGAATGAGAAGGATAGCGTTACCTTCCCTCCTTTCCCTGTGGTTTCATATATCCTGAGTTCAATTGCATCGCCATTCTTCCTTACGCATGAAATCTCTGCATTTCCGCTTTTAATCTCAATAAAGTTTGAAGATTCAGGGGTATAGCCTGTATTTTCAGGATAAACCGTATAAAACGGATGGTTAAACATTTCTCCTGTTCGTGCAGGGTTATACTTTTTGTCTTTTTCCCCGAAAGGCCTCAGTGCATATTCAAAGGTATGTTCAACGCCCTCTTCAAACCATTCTCCATTTTTCCCCTCGTCTTCCATAGATACTGCTCTGAAAAGCGACAACATCATCACTCCACCGGTTACATTGTTGCCGGGGATGCCTCTGTTGAGCAGGCACAGTCCCTTTTCCCCATCGGAATACTCTATCCAGTTTTGTGCCGGATACTCTCCTTCTTTTCTCTTAACAAATCCAAAAGGTATGGAATAAAGGATTTTTCCGTTCAGTATTGATGTAGGAAAGGCAGCCCTCAGTCTGTAACGTTTGCCTTTCGGTATGAAGACAGTTTTAAACCTCAGCATCTTTTCATCTTTTGAGAGGTATATGCCTGAGGTAACGTTCATATCCGTGTTTTTAACCTCTATACAGGCACGGACAGGCCCGCGTTCTTTTATCACTATCTCCGGCAGGCCTGTGGCGTTTGCATCTGCCGCATATCTCCTTACAAGTCCTTTTCTCTGAAGGTTTATCCCTGATTCAGGCATAGGGTCGCTGTTCTCCTGTGAGTATAAGACGCTTCCGTTTACCGGCCCTGAGTAGTAACTCCAGAGGTCCCCGTGGTCAGACTGTAGGATGATGTTGTTCATCCCCATAGGCAACAGTTCTGATAGTTTCGGTACGAATTCAGCCCCGTTTTCCTTGTCGTAAAAACTTGTTATAAGACCGTTGTCTGCCAACCTTACACGTAAGAATCTGTTTTCCAGCAGTCGTTCTTCAACTTTCAAATAACCTTTTTTTATTTCTTCATTTTTCCCATTCAGTTTTATGTTGAATGTTTTTATGCCTGCGGGAGGCATTGAAACCTCTGTGAGCAAAAGGATGTTTTGCATCCCGGACCTCAACTTTTTGTTATCTCCCGTTTCTTTCCCCATTATGTCCAGTGTTTTGGTCCCCTCGTCTGTCCTAATTTTTATGACCTGTGCAGGATATTGTTTTCCCTCAGTGTCCGTAACCGTTATCTCCTGTTTGTCGCACAGTATTTTTAGAGGGATTTCCACGGTTTCTGTTCTCGGGTATGCGAGTGGGTTAAAAACGGTCAGAGGCAGACTGTCATTTTTGGGTAGGGTTTTGCTGTTATGTATACCTGCAACCTTTCTACGAATTGCCGTTAAGGCATCAGTTTCAGTCCGGTGGAAGGAGTCCAGTACTTCTCTGTAAGCCGCGTCTATCAGTGAACCGCATATGATGTCGTGAAATGAGTTGATGGTTATCGTTTTCCACAGATTCTCTGAATCTTTGCTGACACTGTCGCCTATTGCGTCAAGCAGTTCAACTGCATATGCAAGGTTTTCAAGTCTTCTGTTGTACTGTTTTATCCTTATTCTTGATGAATAACATCCCTGCATAATCGGATTGAAATCAGTTTTTAGTACGGGTAATCTTTTCTTATATTTTGATGCGATTTCCGCGAATGATTTTTCAGGAGAATGAAAGGCGATTCTGTATCTTTTATTTTTTCTGTTAAACTGTTGAATGAGGGATATGAAATCTTCTTCTGGCACCCTGAAGTCTCCTCCCATAGGACTGATGACAAAAGATTTTACTGCGGAGTTTTTCTTTAAGGGTTTGAGAAGGATTGTTTCAATATAGTTTGATATCCAGCCGATTCCTCTTTTAATAAAAGATGGTGTGAATGGAATTGCAATGCCGTAATATGTATCCACCTCCCACTGGGTGAGTATTTTGCTGCCGTCTATCCCTTCCCAGAGAAAGACCGTATCGTCTCCGTCACGTTTACCCCTCTCAAACATATAGGTGCTGTACCCGCAAAGACGGGCAATCTGCGGCATCTGGGGGTGATGGCCGAAGATGTCCGCCATCCAGCATATCGTAGGTTCTGCCTGAAGGTTTTCTGCAAGATAGTCTCTGCCTATCAGGAAGTTCCTTAAGAAGTTCTCTCCGGAAGGTATGTTTACATCAGGCATAGTGAACATACCTGGGGCAAAGAGTAACCGGCCCTCCTGTACAAATTTTTTTGCGGAATTTTTCATTGAGGGAAATCTTTCAAGATATTCCCTGATGAGTACAACCTGCTCCACTGCAAAGATAAATTCAGGATGCTTTTCAAGAAGTGCCAGTCCCGCGTCAAGGATTTTGAATCCTGTCTCAAGGTAATCACTGTAAGTTTTTCGGTATGCTACGTCATAGTGGAAGGCGGAAAAGGTTCTTACTTCGGTCTTTCGGTTTTCCATTTAGTCTGATATAGTGAAGAGTTCAGGAGAGATATAGTCTCCGTGTTTTTCTTTTGCCTTTATCAGTCGTTCTTCCTGTTTGTTGAGAACGTTAAATACCTCATCAGGGGTGTCTGCTACCTTCTTCCAGAATTCTTTCACCCTTTTCATCTTCAACAGGTTTTCAGATACACGAATAGTAAATTGTTTTATATAGTCTTCCTTTGTATATTCCTTGTCTCTTACCTGTTTAAACAGTTTTTTCAGGTCATCATACAGGGGAATCATACCGGTTGGCGTATCTTTGACCTTGACATCTTTGTTTACCCTTAACTCCATCCATTTTGCCCATATATGTTTGTCCCGCCTCTCATTAAGGAAGTCTCCGGTTTCAAGGTTTTTCAAAAAGTAGTTGATGCCGAAGACAACGGGTTTTTCTTTAAGTTTTTCTCCAAATGTAAGATAGTTCCTTATATAATCAGCGAGGGGTATGGAGATAAAGTCCTGTATGCTCATTACGTTTATCTCATATTTCCCTTCCGCTTCAACGGTTGCAAAGGTTGTCTCGGTTTCAAGGGCAGCTCCGTAGGCGATGATACCGTGTTCCCATGAGAATGACTGTTGTACGGGGACGTACGCCTTATAGTCTCTTCCGCCATACATTATCCCTGCCAGTTTTGCACCGTCAGGGTTGTCAATCTCACTGTCACAGTTTGCCACCGCTTTCAGGTCAACGGTGTAACGTGCATTCTTATGGGCAGGCAGGATTTTTTCGCCTTTCTCATCTGTTTTCCCTTCATACCAGTCCCCTGAATAGTTTTTACCCTTCTTTGGTAAAGGAAATTCCATACCGAGCCACCATGGTCTGGCATCTTTGACAAGTATGTTGCTGAAAATAATCTCTCCGGGTTCATTAAGCATCTGATATATAAGCGGGTCGTCTTTGGAGTTAACATTCTGTATTATCCCGAATATGCCTGATTCAACGTTTACCGCACGGCACTCTCCACCAATGTTTCTCACATAGGCAAGGTCGTCTGATATGATTGTTTCACCCGGGAGCATGGCGGTTGAGGTTTTCCCGCAGGCGCTCGGGAATGCTCCGGAAAAGTAGGTTTTTCTGCCGCCGGGTCCTTTTATCCCGACAATCATAAAGTGTTCGGCGAGCCAGCCGTTTTTGTTTGATTCACGTATGGCAAGTCTCAGAGCGAGTTTCTTAAACCCGATTGAGTTGCCTGCATACTGGTTGTTAACGCTATAAACCACATTCTCTGTATAGTCTATATATATTCTCTTTTTGTCGTAGTCTGCACTCATCACGTTTTCATCCAGTCTTCCTGCTGAGTGCAGTGTTTCAAATATGGTTGTATCCTCTGAAATCTTGAGGAAGGTTTTATATCCCTTTCTGTAGAGAAGGTCTTCCGAGTGGGCTACGTACCAGGAATCCGTGCATTCCATACAGGGGATGGTGAATACGGAATCAGCAGGTCCCAGTGTTAGAAACCTTACTATCATTGTTTTGCCTTTCATGGAATCTTTCAGTAGTGATAAGACCTCATTTAAACCCTCTTCTCTTTCAGTCTGGTTGAGGTGAGGGCTTAAGGTCTCTCCACGTGGTACGAGGAACTTTGTTACCTCTCTGTCTCTGCCCTGGTCGTTAATTCCATCAAAGTGGAAGGTGTGTCCTGGAATTGCGAGGGCTGCTGATTCTTCGCCGGATACTATTGCCATATTCTTTATGCGTGCAATCTCATCCGGTGTGTCACTGCATATAAAGACCTCCGATGGATTGCAAACCTTGACTGCTTCGGCAATAAATCTATGTACTCTAAAGTTTTTTATCTTTTCCAGTTTTTTAAGGTCTTCCGCACTTAATTTATTACCCAATTCCTTTATATACTGATTACGCATTAATAGACCTCCTGTATCATTGAGAGATAACAGAGTGAACGGTAAAAAGGTTTGCGTACTATGATAACATTAAAAGGGATGCCCGTCAAAAATCAGATTTTTATCACGTCCCCGAAGTCATCCTGAAGTTCTTCAAAACATACTCTTCTTGTGATATTGAGAAGGACACCAAGCGCAAGAACGTTGATGAGAAACGAAGAACCGCCCACGCTGAAGAATGGCAGGGTGGTACCTTTAGATGGCACTATGTTCAAGACAACGCTGGAATGGAGAAGAAACTGAAGTCCGAAAAGTCCGCCTATCCCTGCAGTAAGAAATTTCATGTAGTTGTCCTGTGTCAAACTTGAAATCGTAAAACAGGAAAATACTATAATTGCAAAAAGGATAAGTACGAAAGTTGTCCCCAGAAAACCCATCTCCTCGCCCACTACTGCGTATATATAATCCTTATGCGCTTCCGGCAGGAATTTTAATTTTCTATCTCCAGACCCCAGTCCCTTACCCCAGATTCCACCTGAACTCATCGTGATGATAGATTGTATTGTTTGATAACCTGTACCCTGTGCATCTGCCGAAGGGTTTATGTAGGTTTTTATCCTTTGGATTCTGTAAGGGAACATTATAATCATCCCGCCGAAAAGCAGAATGCCTGCAAGGGTAAATACTCCTAAGTGTTTAACTTTTGCTCCGGCAAGAAACATCAATAGAAGAAACGTGAAGAAGATAACCACGAATGTTCCTATGTCTTTCTGCATTTGTAAAATACCTGTGATAGTTGCCAAAAAGAATAGGGGGACAATGAGCGTTTTGACCTTCTGAATCTCTGTTTTTTTTCTTCGCAGATAGTCCGCGAGATATACAATAAAGGTGAACTTTATCAGTTCAGAGGGCTGAAAACTTAAAGGTCCTATCTCTATCCATCTGAGGCTGCCGAAAGCCATGGGCAGGGGAAGTATTACCAGAGAGAAGGCAAATAAAAAGGGACTATATTTTTCAAGATTTTTTATATCCATTTTATTAAGCAGATATACTCCAATTCCGCCGACTAAAAGCCAGAGCAGGTGTTTTTCAAAGTAGTAGGCAGGGTCACCTGTTCTTGCGATTCCATAAATTGAACTGGAACTTAGGACAAAAACACTGCCCAGTATGATAAGTGCGATTCCTGGGAGCCATACCCTAAAATAAAGACTGTACCTCTTTCTTGAAAACATCTCCTCTCTCCTTGTAGTTTGTAAACATATCAAACGAAGAACATCCGGGAGAAAACAGAACTATGTCTCCGCCCTTTGAATTTTCCGCGCTTATTCTTACAGCATCTTTCAGTGTCTGGGCTGTTTTATAAGGCGTCCCTGTGTTTTTAAACTCTTCTTCAAGTCGTTTTTTTGTCTCACCGAGAAAAATCATCATTTTCACCCTGTTTTTCAAATAAGGAATGATGCCGGAAAAAGATATACCCTTATCTTTTCCTCCCATAATCAGTATGATATTGTTGTTTCTTTTAAAACTCTCAAGGGCGTTTATTACAGAATGGGTATTTGTGGATTTTGAATCATTGATAAAAGTGACTTTTTTCACTGTACCGACCTTTTCAAGGCGGTGGTGCAGGGGGGTGAAATCAGACAAGGTTTTTCTTATAACGTTTTTCTCTGTTATTCCGCAGAGCATTCCTATTGTTACTGATGCCATAATGTTTTCTTCATTTCCCTTGCCCCAGAGTTTTGTTCCATATATTTCGGCTACCTCTTCTTTCATCCCTTTGAGGGTGGAGAAGATTCTTCCACTTTTTATGTAGGTGCCTCTTTCTGTGAGCTCATTATGGCTGAAAAAAAACTTTTTGGATTTGAGCGTTCCGGCAATATTCCGGCAGTAAGCATCATCATAGTTCAAAACGGCAAGGTCTTTTTCCCCTTGATTGATGAAAAGGCGTTTTTTAGCCCGTATGTATTCATCCATTGAAGGGTGCCTGTCAAAATGGTCCTCTGCAATGTTCAGGAGACATCCGAGGAAAGGCTTGAATGTCAGCGTTTTTTCCATCTGAAAACTGCTGACTTCCAGAATTACCCATGTGTTATTGTGAATTCTGTCAATCTCGCCTATGAAAGTATTGCCTATGTTGCCGCATGTAATATAGGGAAGCCCAGCGTTTTCAAAGAGACTGCCCGTCAGAGAGGTGGTTGTCGTTTTCCCGTTGGTGCCGGTAATTGCGATAATTTTTTTGCTCTCAGAAAAGGAGAAGGCCAGTTCAATTTCACTGATGAGCGGAATTTTTTTTGTAAGTGCATATTGTACCGGCAGGGATGTATCAGGAATGCCCGGGCTGACGACAAGCATATCCGCTCCTTTAAGAAATTTTTCAGTGTGTCCCCCAACCTCTGTTTTTATGTTTCTGTCTTTCAGGAGAGAACTGTTTCTGTTGATGCTTTCGCTTACGGCGGTTTCTGTAATAAAGACGTCAGCTCCTCTTTTTGAAAGGAAAACGGCGGTGTCAAAGCCTGTTTGACCCAGTCCTATGACCACGATTTTTCTGTTATTTATCTCCATCTCTTCCTTACGGAGGTCCGACCTCCGTACCTAATGTCGTGTCTCATAAATTTCTTTACTTTTGCTGTGTTTTCGCTACACGACACTTTTAGGCAGGGGGCAAGCCCCCTCCTAACGTCACAGAAACCGTTCCTGTTCTCCCCCAGACGTGAGGGAGCATTTCTTGCATACTACGCTTCGGTCACTCTCCTCACCAACTCGGAGAGCCTGCCATACAGTGCTCTTTACTCATCGCACCGGCAGCCCTCACTCTCCCTCAGTGTGCTGGGCTTCGTTTTCAAATGTAAAGATCCGTTAGAAACAGCACACTAACGAAGGAACTGGCGGTCAAAAAAGGACTCTGAGAATTCTATAACGGTTGGACGGCCGTGCGGACAGACAAACGGTACCTCACACTTCAAGAGTTGTTCTTTTATGTACATAGCCTCGTCTGGTTTAATCCTCTCACCAGCAACTATAGAAGATTTGCATGCCTTTCTTGCAAGGTTATCCTTATCAAATTTCGCAATGTGTTTTTCTGAAAGAATGTTCCTGACGGATGTTTCCGGGTTCTTTATCATCTGAGGGAAGCCGTGAAGAGCAATAGAATCGGTGTCCCACCTTGTAGTTAAAAATCCTATCTCTTCCATTATTTCGGAACCTTCTTCCCAGACCGAAATCTCTTCCGGGGAAAGTTTTATAAGCAGAGGCGTGAGTAGTCTCTGTATATTTATTTCTCCCGTCTCAAACTGTTTTTTCAGGAGTTCATAGTTTATTCTCTCGTGGGCCGCATGCTGGTCCATAGCGATAAGTGAATCCCCTGATTCAAAAAAGAGATACTTGCTTCTGTAACTGCCTATATAGGATGCCTCTTTCAGTTTAGACCTTATAGATTCCTGTCTTTCAGCCACGGGTTGTTCAGACAATAGAGGTTTGCTGAAAAGTGATTCTATTTCTTTACTGTCACCTATAGAGGGTTTGTTTTGTGGAAAGTGTAAAGGTATGCTTCTGTCAAAATAAACACTCTCCCTTCTTACCGCCGTGATGTCCCCCCTGCTGAGAAGAATCTCCCGACAGAAATTCCCGAGTGCAGAAGAAACGTAAGATTCGTCTCTCAGTTTGACCTCCCTTTTAGAAGGATGTATGTTTGCATCAACCTCTTCAGGGGGCAGGTTCAGATATACTGCAAATACAGGATAGACATCCCTGGGGAAGATTGCTCTGTAAATCTGGTTGACTGAATAAGAAATACCCTGGCTGTAAACGGGTCTGCTGTTTATAAAAACGTACTGTTTGTCTCTGACAGGCCTTTTAAGGTTTATGTCCCCAAGAATGACGCTGAAAGAAAAGCCTCTTTCTTTAATGTCCTTTTCACCGGAAATGAGGTGTTTTTTATCAACGTTGATTGCCTCACAAAACCTTGAGATATATCCTGTAGCAGGGTTAAAGGTGAAGACGTCCCTGCCGTTATGAACAAGCGAAAATCTCCTGTTATAAAACAGCAGGGTGTATGGTATAAGCACATTGATAATACGCCTGAATTCGGTGGCGTCGGACTTTAAAAACTTTCTTCTCGCAGGTGTATTGAAAAACAATTCTCTTACCTCCACTGTTGTCCCGTAAGAATGGCTGACAGCCTTAAGACCCAGATTTTCCCCTCCTCTTATGTGAATCTCCTTACCACCGTTTTCTCCTCCCCTGAATCTACTCTTTAAGATTACGTCGGCAACCGCTCCTATGCTGTACAGTGCTTCTCCCCTGAATCCCAGTGACTGTATCCTGTAAAGGTCATCAGCGGTTTCGAGTTTACTTGTGGCGTGTCTCTGAAAGAGTTTTTCAACATCATCCTGGTCAATACCGTATCCGTCGTCTCTGACGGAAATGAGTTTTTTGCCTGCACCGTGCACCTCAATGTAAATATTTTCCGCTCCGGCATCAAGAGAGTTTTCAACAATCTCTTTCACCACAGAAGCAGGTCTTTCCACTACCTCCCCTGCAGCTATTTTGTTCACTACATCCTGTGATAAAAATCTAACCCTGCCCATTTTCTTCTATTCCCCTCTGTATTTTCTTCAATTTTACGCTCACCTCAACAGGCGTTGTGTTCTCAACGTCAATGGCTGTGACCTCTTCCTTAATCTTCTTAAGAACCTCTATCTCTTTTTTCATCTCTTTATAGGGCGATTTTTCCTGTTCTCCAAAAAGGGAGGGGGCATTATTATGCATCTCTCCTATGATATGTTTCTGCAGGGTTCCCTGAAGTTCAAGTCTGGAAAGAACCTCATCAGCCCTTTTTATAATCTCGGCTGGAATGCCGGCAATTTGAGCAACATAGATACCGTAACTCTCGTCTGTGCCTCCGGGCATAATCTTGTGCAGAAAAACTACCTCTTTTCCGTTCGTCTGGGTAGAACCTGACCGATTCTCGCTGACGGCAACGTTGTAGTTCTTTACACCCTTATTGTTTTCTGCAAGTCCTGTAAGTTCATGAAAGTGTGTAGCAAAAAGTGTTCGGACATTCAGTCTAACAAGGTATTCAGCAACTGCCCATGCAAGAGAAAAACCGTCATAGGTGCTTGTTCCCCTGCCAATTTCATCAAGGACCACCAGACTCCTTTTAGAAAGATTATTGATAATACCGGCTGTTTCTGTCATCTCCACCATAAAGGTACTCTGCCCCCTGCTTATTTCATCATGGGCACCTATGCGTGTAAAGACCTTGTCTACGAGCCCGATTTTAGCCGTATCTGCAGGTACAAAACTGCCTGTCTGAGCCATTATTACAAGTAGTGCAGACTGTCTTATATAGGTTGATTTACCTGACATATTCGGACCTGTTATAATCAAAAAGTGGTCGTCTTTGTCATTCAGCAGGGTATCATTCGGGACAAAAAACTCTTCAATCGTCTTTTCAACAACAGGGTGCCTTCCATTTTTAATCATTATTTCAAAGCCTTCGTCAACTTCAGGTCTGACATAATCATTCCCAGTCGCGGCTGACGCCAGAGAAGAAAGGACGTCCAGTGCCGCCACTGCAGAAGCAATTGAATGTATTGTCTCAGAATGCTTAAGAATTTCTGACCGCACAATCTCGATCACTTCATTTTCTATCGCAAGTATCTTTTCTTCAGCGGTAAGTATCTTATCTTCAAATTCTTTCATCTGCGGGGTGATAAACCTCTCTGCGTTTACAAGAGTCTGTTTCCTTATATAATTATCAGGGACAAGGGAAAGGTTTGACTTCGTTATTTCTATGTAATATCCAAAAACCCTGTTATAACCTATCTTAAGTGAGTTTATGCCTGTTCTCTTAATCTCTTCCTTCTGCATATTCCTCAACCATTCCTTCACGTTATCTTTGATGTCCCGCAACTCATCCATATCCTTTCTGTAGCCTGTCTTTACAAATCTGCCTTCATATCCGGTAACAGGGATGTCCGTCTCCACTGTCTTTAAAAGGAATTCCCTGAGTTCGGGAATATCCGTTATGGATGTAAGATAAGGATTGTCGTCCCCCATCTTTTTTAAGGGCAGAAGCAGGTCAGGAATTTTAACAAGCAGGTTGATTATTGCGAGAATCTCTTTTACCACGTTACCGTAACTAAAACTTATCTTTGAAAGGGCTTTTTCAACGTCGGTAATATCTTTCAAAACTTCCAGAATATCTGAATGCATGTCGTCCTTTCTGAGCAGTAACTGGACAGCATCCTGTCTCCTTTTTATCCCATAGATGTCAAGCAGGGGATGATAAATCCAGTATTTCAGCATTCTTCTTCCCATCGGGGTTACGGTGGAATCAAGAACCGAAATAAGCCTGTCTATCTCAAGGCCATAAACAGCAAAAGGGGATATGTAAAGGTAGTCTGTATCCACATAAAGAGAAATCTTTGTGATGTGGTTAAGAGGTTTTTTGTTAACCTGTCTGAGATACTCAAGAAGGCCTCCTGAACTCCTGACTGCCAGGGGCATTTCTTCTATTCCAAAACCCTTAAGGTTTGTTGTCTTGAAATGGTCGCACAAACTTTTTTTTGCAATCTCGTTGTTAAATGTCCAGTCTTCGCATTCACTGAAGTCTATTTTTTTCGCCCTGAGTAACGGCTGCCTAAAGAACTCATCAATTACCTCCCTTTTGCCAGTTGGGAAGATGCATTCGTATACAGGTATCCTTGATATCAGTTCTGCAACCTTGTCTAAACCCTGAAAGTGGTTGGTATATATGGTACCACCCTCAGAGTAGTCAATAAAGGAAACCCCCGCGCCTTTTTTGTCAGGGTATATAGAAATAAGATACCTTGAGTCAGTGTTACTTTCGTCTATGAATGTCCCTGAGGTGATGAGACGTATAACGTCTCTTTTAACTATCCCCTTTGCCTTCGCAGGGTCTTCAATCTGCTCGCATATTGCAACCTTATATCCTGCCTTGATTAGTTTTGCAATGTAAGAGTCCGCAGAATGATAGGGAATGCCGCACATTGGTGCCTTCCCGGCACTCCCAGCACTCCTTGCTGTCAGCACAAGCCCCAGAATTTTAGAGGCGGTCTTTGCATCGTTGTAAAACATCTCGTAAAAATCACCCAGACGGAAAAAAAGTATGTATCCCGGATGGGCATTTTTTATCTCATTATACTGTTTCAGCATAGGCGTGAAGTTTTCCATAACGTAATAATTATACCATACAAAATCTGGCAGGTTCAGTTGTTAAAAAGGGAAGGCTTGCTCAATGTCTTTAGGTTTCATACCAACCTGTCTTCCAACAGGGGCAGAGTATACGGCTTCCGCATATCTTATTTTTTCGGCCTTCTTGCCATACTTTTTTCTGAGCAATTCCCTGTAATTATTAGCAAGTATCTTATAATATTTTCCCCGCCAGTTATTGAGGAATTTTAGACGCCCCTTTTCATCAGCAGGGACCTTATCCAAAATCCCCTTTGTCCACGGCAGCCATTCGTACATCTGCGAGGTATGTTGATGTACTGCAAGCATCTTCCTCTTCCAGACTGAATCTATAGGGATACAGAAGTTAAATGCATCTTTCTGTGGTTTGCCGGCAGAAAAGTAGAAATAAAACGGATTTTCTTTAAGTGGGGGAACACCCGGAAGTGCGTTGGGAACGATAACTGTATAGGAAGTATCAAGTACCAGTTGACTGGTATATCTGTGGTCCGGATGATATTCCATAGGAGAGTGCGTAAAAACTATATCCGCCTTAAACTCTCTGATTAATCTTAGGAGTTTTTTTCTATTGGCAATAGACGGCACTAACTCTCCATTACAAATTGGCAGTACCTTATATTCCACGTCCATCACTCTTGCAGCATTTTCAGTTTCTTTTCTGCGTCTTGCAGCAAGTTCCTTTTTGCCCATAATATGATGCCCCGTAGACCCATCTGTCATAGATACCATCATTACCTTATGTCCCTTCGCACGGTAAAGCATCGCCGCACCGCCAAACTGCAGGTCAGGGTCATCGGGATGTGCCCCAACAATCATCACATTCATTTTCTTGTCCTTTTCATATTTACGTTCTATAGATTAGGCTATACTACAGTTTTACCATTTCTGAAGTACTCAAAAGACCGCTTTATATATTAACACTGTTATTATATAATTAATATAAACTCCTGACAAAAAATGGAAAAGACATATGATATTATTGTGGTTGGAGGAGGAAACGCAGGTATAGAGGCTTCTCTTGCCGGTGCAAGACTGGGACTTTCAGTTTTACTGGTTACCTTTGCAAAGGACAAAATCGGCTATATGTCCTGTAACCCATCCATCGGTGGCGTCGGGAAGGGACAACTAGTAAAAGAACTGGATGCCCTCGGAGGAGAGATGGGAAAAGCCACCGATGCAACAGGCATTCAGTTCAGGATACTGAACAGTTCCAAAGGTCAGGCGGTATGGTCATCAAGGGCTCAGATAGACAGGGAAAGATATGCGAGGTATACACAGGATGTCATAGACAGACAGCCTAATCTGAGTGTGGTTGAGGGAGAGGTTACCGGACTTGATATAGAGAACAAGACTGTTACCGGGGTTGAACTCAATGAGGAAGAAAGGATTGCTGCAAAAGCAGTTATACTGACACCCGGAACCTTTCTAAATGGTACCATATACATAGGGAGGGAGCAGTTTCCTGCAGGCAGAATTGAAGAAAAAAAATCCAGTCAGTTGCTATCATCATGTCTCAAAGAACTCGGGTTTGAGATACTGAGGTTTAAAACAGGTACCTGTGCAAGGCTTGATGGGAGGACGATAAACTTAGGTAAACTGAAAGCGCAGTTTGGAGATAACCCACCAAAGCCCTTTTCTTTTTCAACCGAAAAAATTGACATTGAACAGGCAGCCTGTTATATAACCTACACCAATGAAAAGACCCATAAAATTATCAGAGATAACATCCCCTATGCTCCTCTTTTTAACGGAACTATTACAGGGACAGGGGTAAGATACTGTCCTTCTATAGAAGACAAGATAGTAAAATTCCCGCACCATAAACGGCACCACGTTTTTCTGGAGCCGGAAGGGAAGGATACAACCCTCTATTACCCTAACGGTATATCCACAAGTCTTTCGATAGAGGCTCAGGATGATTTTATACACACCATAGAAGGGCTGGAAAACGTGAGGATAGTGCGTTATGGTTATGGTATAGAACACGATGTTGTTGAACCCAGACAGATTTATCCCACGCTGGAAACAAAGAGGATTAAAAACCTGTTTCTTGCTGGACAGATAAATGGGACCACAGGATATGAAGAGGCTGCCGCTCAGGGTATAATTGCAGGCATAAATGCATCTCTGAGAAGTAAAAACAGACCTCTCCTTATCCTTGACCGGACAACAGGTTACATAGGGGTATTGATAGATGACCTTACATCAAAAGGGACAGAAGAACCTTACAGGATGTTTACGTCGAGGGTTGAATACCGTTTGATGCTGAGGGAGAACAATGCAGATATCAGGCTGAGGGAAACAGGATATAAAATAGGACTTGTAAGCAGGGAAGAATGGGAAAAGACAAAACTTAAAAAAGAAAAGATAGATGAATTGCTGGTGAAATTGAAGAATAAAAAAGTTGCTGTTGAAAACGGGAAGATTACTCTTTTTGAATACCTGAGAAAACCAGGAACCAGTGTGAGGGAAATGGATATGGCGGAAGAATATCCGGAAGAGGTTCTGCAGGAGGTGGAAACCGAGGTAAAGTACAGTCCCTACGTAGAAAGGATGCTGTCAGAGATAAGAGAATTTAAAAATCTTGAGAAGATAAAGATACCTGCAGATATTGACTACGGTAAAATACCAGGAATTTCACTTGAGATACAGGAAAAACTTTCTGCTTTCCGTCCCCTTACACTCGGACAGGCAACCAGAATATCAGGCATAACCCCTGCTGCCATCACCATCCTTATTGTACACCTGAAAAAACATTAAGTTCCTGTTATCTGATTCTGTTTTTTAATGTCTCTACTTTTTCTATCAGTTCCTTTGCGTTGGTATAAAAAACTCTTACCAAATCATTCTTTTTAAGTCCCGTTGTCTTTGATGCTTTAAGAAAAGAGATAATCTCCTCATAGAAGAAAAATGTCAGTTTTTCCCCTTCTTCTTTACTTACCACCCTCATATTTTTATCGCCTGAAACGTCACCGTACAGGCCTTCAGGTACAAGATTGATATAGATACCATTTTCACAGATGCGGCGCATACGCATACGGGTGATAGGCAGGTCACTGCCAAACATAATTCTCTCCGGCCCCATTGTCTCGAGCAGTTGGCGGAAGACCGTCTCATTGGTATTTGCGGATAACTCAAAGGACATCTTCTTTGTGTTCTTTAGGATATTAAAGGCGTCTCCCACGTCCTCCGGGCAGTATGCCCTTCCTACGTGTGCTATGATAAGTTTAATATCCGGATACTTCTCTTCTATCTCCAGCATCTGGGAAAGGTTTACAGGGTCTTTCAGCCGACCGTCTCTCGGTATATGAAGAAGAAGTATCCTGCTCTCTTGGTTAAGTACTTCAAGTTGATGGTGAGGGATGAAGTCAAAGATGCGGATTTCTTTTACCGGTATATAGTGAGGAGCAAAGGTCAGGTAGCACTTAGCCCCAAGAAAATTGCCTTCTTTAAGTTTCTTTGAAAAAATATCCCCTGTCCATTCAGGCTTTGTAAGTATTAAAGACGGCAGACTATATTTCTCTGCCGACCTTTTGACATACCCATTGAGGCTGTCAAGGTCTTCTCCCCTTGTGGGTGTATTGAAAACAAGAGGGGTAACAGATTTTCCGGGAAGCAGCAGTCTATATGTCTCTAAAAGGTCTTCCACCGGATTTTCTTCCGCCACGCGGGATGGCCACGTCACTACCCTTTTCTTCTGCATTGATTTTTCATTGGATTCCCTCGTCCATATGTGCGTGTGGATGTCAATAATCTTATCTGGCAGGATGTCCCGTATCTTATCCTGATAGATTCTTGTATCAGCAGGTTTTACTTCAAATATCCTCCTACGGAGGTCGGACCTCCGTATAAAACGGAGGTCCGACCTCCGTTTTCCCTCATTATTTGCCATACTTCTCATATTCTTTCCCCCTGCATTCACCGTCTTTCCATACCTTTCTGGCAAACGCCAGTCCTTCTTTTGTTGGTTTTATATCTCCGAGAACGCTCGGGTAGGGATAACCGGGTTTTCTTCGTGAAGGGTCAGGGTTCCAGTCGTCGTGTGCGTATTTTTTTCGCTCGGATTTTTCCCTTAGGTCTGGAACATCAAGTGTGTTGGAATTATTCAGGGCAGACCTGTATGCCAGAATTCCTACGATGGACATTGTCACTCCTCTGTAGACGTTTAGAAACGGCTGTCTGCCTGTCCGTATTGCTTCTGCAAAGTTATAGTTCATAAAAAAGTCTCCGCCGCCGTGTCCGTATTTTGCGGCCTCCTGTGCATATTTTGGAAACTCCGGGGTATATATCTTTTCCACCGGTTCATCCTCTGCCTTATCAAAGGGTTCTTTTCGCACCCGCAGCATACTTGCATTTCCGAAACGCAGGTTTTCCATCAGCCCTTTGCTGCCGTGTATCCGCACCCAGACACCGTGGCCGCGCAAACTAATCTGAAGCAGTTTTACCACTGCTCCGTTGTCCATCCTGACGATGATGCAGGATGCCGGGTCATTGCGTTTTACACTTTTTTTAATGCGCTCGGTGTTACTGTAGTCGTACGGAATGACAAAACCGTTGACCTTAACAGGACGCGTATCTGTAATGAACATAACAGGTGCCAGGGCGTGGGTGCAGTAGTAGGTCGCAGGTATCCAGTTTCTCCAGTGGTTTATGCCCGGTGATATAAGGTTGGCTGAAATGATGTCCATGGGATGAACGTATTCCCCTTCGCCGTATTTGAATTTGCCGACCACCCCTTTTTTATATAACTTTTGCATCTCCTGGTTGAAGAGCATATAAGGATAGTTTTCCGCAAACATATAAATCCTGCCTGTTTTTTCAACGGTTTCTATCAGTTCCACACCCTCGGCGAGTGTGAAACAGGCAGATGTTTCGCTCATCACATGTTTTCCTGCCTTTAGTGCTTTTATTGCGAAAGGTGCATGCTGGTGGAAATAGTTTGCCAGAATAACCGCATCCATATCATGTTCCAGAAACTTTTCATAGTCAGTATATGTTGCCACATTGAGTTCCTTGCCAAGCTGATTCAGACGTTCCTCCCACAGGTCACAAAGGGCAACCAGTTCCATACCTAAGTGCGGTCCCGCTCCTCTTGCAAAGCCTGAACCTCTTCCTACTCCAACCACCCCCACCCGTATCTTTTTTCTCATCTATTTCTCCATTATTGGTGCAATGGATTGTACCGCTGCGACCATTTGCGGGAATCAGGGACAGGAAGCCATTTACCCTTCTGTTGTATTGATTTCTGGCTTACAAGTCCTGGAAGCGTCATATCCATTGCCTCGTGTATCCCTATAGGACAGTTTTTTTTGCCCTGTATCGCACTGACAAAGTCCAGTATTTCAAAGTAATCGCCGCCGCCGTGTCCGGCTTTTCTTGCTTTCTCAAGATTTTCTTTCCACTCTGCGGGCAAAAATTCTTCTTCAAGTTCTGCAGGGTCCGTCCAGATTTGTATGTCCCGGTTTTTTTTACGCAGCCATATCTTACCTCTTTCTCCAGAGGAACGTGCTGATTCATAGCAGCCGTCTGTTCCCTGAAGTGAGTAGTTTGTCATAGCATGCGGTCGGTCCGAAAGCATATCCACCCTGATTTTTATCAGACCTCCTTTAGCCATTTTGCAGAGCATTATACAGGAATCTTCGTTCTCATAACAATTGCCGCGGTGGTCTTTGTAGTGGTGTCCGCTGCCTGCACAGCATACCTGCTCTACCCTGTTGCCTTCCATCCACTGCAGTATCGGGCCGAGACTATGCGTTCCATAGGTGATTCCGTTTATTCCTGTCTGCCATTTTCTGCGCCATTTCGTGATTTCATTGAGTTTTTTCAGTTCGTGTATGTATTCGCCCTCGGCATAGTACGGTTCGCCAAAAAGCCCCCTTTTCACCATCTCCCTTACCAGTACGTTATATTTCATATAGGTATAATTTTCCGCCATCATGTAGATACTCTTTGAGTCATTCGCCGCTCTTACCAGTTTTTTGGATTCTTCAATGGAAACCGCGGCAGGCACCTCGCTTATGACATGTATGTCTTTTTTTAATGCTGCTGCTGCCTGAGGGGCATGTAATGACATGGGGGTGGATATTATTACTGCATCTATCTCTGATTTTTTCAGCATCTCGTCATAGTCAGTATATTTCTTTTCCGCACCAAAAAAAAGACGGCTCTCCTCAAGTTTCTCTTCATTGATGTCACATACTGCCTGTACTTTCAGAGTATCAATACTTTCAATGGCTAAAAGAAATGCGCGTCCCCTTGTTACCGAGCCTGCGATACCAATTCTTATTTTTTTCGCCATTTTAATTTCTCCCGCGCTGGCGATAGTATCTGAATCCTTCTATCAGGGTCTTCATATTCTCAAGAGGCGCACCTGGGGCTACTGAACTTGAACATCCGAGCATCAAACCTGACTTTGGTCCCTTCTCAACAAGATAGTCTATCTGACGCTTTACATCTAAGGGTTTACCTTCGGGCAGGATGGTTGTAACCGAAACGCCGGCTATGATAAACAGGTCCTGTCCATCGCGTGTTTTCATTCTGCATATCTTTTCGTAGTCCATCCCATCCTCATACTGGAAACCCTGAAAGCCCCCGATGCCTGCTTCAAGCAGGCGCGGAATCATCTCCATCAGGTTGCCGTCACAGTGCCATATCAGTCTGATACCTGAGTCAAGAAAGGGTTTGATAGAACGTGCAAAGTGAGGAAACCAGAGTTTATCAAGTGTTTTTATGTTTACAAGCGTGCCCCGGGAATCTGCCATGTCGTGGTCCAGACGTACCAGATGTGGTAGTCTGCCTTCTATTATGGCCCGGGCTGCAATACGGTTGAAGACTTCTGCAGTATCAGCATATATAATGAATCCCCGTTCAATTACTTCGGGATAAAGTGCGTATGCCATAAAGTAGTTTGAGTATCCGTAAAGGGTATAGAGAAGCCGAGGAAAGGTGAAAAATCCATCGTATGGACCTTTGAGCATATTCATTCCGAAGAGTCGCTGTACCTCAACCTCAACAGAGATAAGTTTCTGTACCCTTTCATCTGCATTTTCTTCAAGATTACGGAGCTGTGTTTTCCACTGGGGGAAAAGGAACTTTTCCATATGCTCTACCACTGCCTCCGGAGAATCAATGCTTATGCCGTCGCGCACAATCTTCTCCAGTCCTGTGGTTGCTCCGTGCGGAGTACCTTTTTCAAATCCCTGGTCTTTCATGGAAAGAGGATTATCAGGAATCCACTGGTCAATAAAACAGACCCCGGATTTTAGAGAAAACTCAAGGTAAACCCGGACTGGCTCTTTTTGGTAACTTCCGGGGGGGTTACCCGAGAGTGCTTCCATGTGCGACCACTGCATATCGTTTATAAGCCATGTTGGAATCCCTTCTGTCGTACGCATCTCAATGGTGTCAAGTGCCATACGGGCATTTTCCTGCCACATATCAGTGAAGGCGTTGAACCTGATATTGTCGTTAGCCTTTTCCATAGTTTTGTTTCCTTGGCATAAATGCCACCGCTACAGCAGGTTGTGTTTTTTTACTGCCGTTTCGGGAGTAACGTTGTTTTTCACAACGTCCATCAGTGCAGCCTGAAATTTGGCCGGGTCAGGCACCTGTATTGCGTTTCTTCCGAAAACAACTCCCCTTGCACCGTCTTTTATC
>CAYOYL010000136.1:0-8681 GCA_964408175.1 uncultured bacterium | reverse complement strand
GTCCACGTTCCTTCTATTATTATAATACAAATTTCCTGCTTTTAAAACTTTTTTGCTTTTTAACGCGCTTGAGCAGAAGCAGATTTTTATTTTCTACAGCCCATTCAAAGACATCTCCTTTTTCAATCCCCATAGATTGAGCTACAGCAGAAGGCAGATTTACATAGAAAGATTGATTGGTCGGTCTTTCCACCTTTTGAATCTTTGTTTGATATCCCATTTGACTCATCTCCTTAAATATAGTATAAATACTATATAATAAAGGAGGCAACATGTCAATAATAAAAGAGGAAATAATAGGGGCCGATTTTAGGGATAAGCGTTTATCAAAAAGGTATGTTAAAATAGTAGAACAAATACAGGGGAATACGGATATGAGTTTTCCAAAGGCAATACCGGATGATTGGTCTGAGCTGAAAGCTCTATATAGATTTTTTACGAATGAAAGAGTAACGCATAAGAATATTCTTATGCCACATAGAGACAATACGGTAGAAAGATGCATGAAAGAAGATGTGGTGCTATTTATACAAGACACAACATATCTTAACTATTCGCACCATCCATATACGGAAGGTTTGGGTTCTATCGGTACCAAGGAGAATTTTATAGGGATGTTGGTGCATAATGGATATGCGGTGAGCGGAGAAGATAAAAAACCGTTGGGATTGCTGTATCAGAAGGTAATGATAAGAAAAGGGAAAGTGAAAAAGCGGAAGGAAACAGAAAAGGAAAGTATAAAATGGCAGGAAGGTTTAGATAGTAGTAATAGATTACTTAAGAATCATAAAAAGGTTATACAGGTATGCGACAGAGAAGCCGACATCTATTTTTTTATAAAAAAGATACAAGAGTTGGGGCAGGGTTTTGTAATACGGTGTGCATGGGACAGGAAGACAGAATCCGGGCATATATTTGAAGATATAAAAAAAGCGGATCTGCAGGGTTATACCCGGATAAAAATAGAACGGAACGGGAAGAGAAAAGGAAGAACCGTAAAGGCGGGGATAAAAAGCTGCAAAGTAAAAATACTTGCACCGAAATCCATTGACAGACAAGGCCCTGCGTTGGATATCAATGTAGTAATCGTAGAAGAAGTTGGCCCACCGAACAAAGAAAGTAAAATACACTGGGTGCTTTTAACAAGCGAAAACATAGAAGGGAAAGAAGCCTGCTTGAAAGTAGTAAAATATTATCAGTCCCGGTGGCTGATAGAGGAGTTTCATAAGGGCCTAAAGAGTGGTTGCAAAATAGAGGAGAGGCAGTTACAAACAAGGGCACAGTTAGAAAAATGTTTAGGGATGTTTTCAATCTTATGTTACAATCTTTTATTGATGCGCCATGAAGTAAAAAAAGGAATAGCCGGTGAAATCATTTTAAATCCAATACAGATGAATTTCTTAAAAAAGAAGTTCCGAAAAGAATCGCGCGGAAAAATTACTCCCCAAAGAGCATTGCGTCTTGTCGCCCGGCAAGGCGGGTTTATCGGTAGAAAATCGGACGGCTCTCCCGGTGGCTAACTTTAATGCGCGGAATGTATGACGTAATCCTCGCAGAAGCAGTATACGTGCAGGTCTTAGAAGATATGGGTAAGGGATATAGCTCAAGGGGGAGGAAATTCCTTGATATTATTGCTGTTCCTGTAAAACCTTTCATCTATTTCTTGACACAACCGCTGTTTTTACCGCTGTGGGAAGGACATATCAGGTTTCACTTCTCTTTCTCAAGTATCTTTTCTTTCTCTTTTTTCAGTGCTTCCGCCTCATCAAAGTTTGTTATTATGTGGGGTGTGATGAAGATAAGCAGGTTGGTCTTGGTTGTCTTGTCCGAGTCTGTCCTGAATAAACGTCCGAGCAGGGGGATATCTCCGAAGAAAGGGACCTTCTGAACAGTATGCTCTGTATCATCTCGCACAAGTCCTCCCAGTACTATCGTTTTCTTGTTGGGGACAATGAGCGTCGTATCTACTGAGCGTTTTGCCGTTGTCAGTGCCTCGGCAGTACTGCCCTCAATGACCTTTGTGACCTCCTGCGATATCTTCAGACGTACGTATTTGTCCTGGCTTATCTGCGGCGTTATCTTCAGGATTATGCCCACGTCCTTGTAGTCGTAACTCTTTATTGTATCGCCGATATCACTTGTAGAACTCTGATAAAACCTTGTCTCTTTCAGGTAGGGCACGTTTTCACTTACATTTATGGTTGCCTCCTGGTTGTCTGTTGTCATTATCTGCGGTGTTGAGAGTATGTTAAAATGCGTATCTTTGGCATAAAGGTTTATCAGTGCGCCCACGCTTAAAGGGAATGTCAGGTCACCCTTGACGATGCCTATGGAAAGGCCCTCCGGCGCAACGCCTGTGGATATGTATGTCTGCAGGTCCCCGAAGTTGGTGCCTATGGCTCCAGTATATTTGTCGTCGTTAAACTTATTGCTGTCAGCCCACTCAATGCCCATTTTCTGGGATGTTTCGTAAGAGACCTCTGCAATCAACGCCTCTATAAGAACCTGATTTGTTAAAACGTCCATCTCTTTTATTATACTTTCTATATTGACAAAGTCGTCCGGCTCGGCATGTATGATAAGAGAGTTTGTGGATTTTGCCGCCACTATTGAGGGTTGCATGGGGGGTATTTCCCCTCTGCGTACTACCTGTCTTGGTCTGGTGACCAGTTGTGTGAGTATCTTTGCAAGTTCTTCAGCATTGGCATTCTCCAGACGGTAGACCTTGAGCATCTCCTTTCCGGGCGGGCTCGGCACATCAATCTTTGAAACAATCTCCTGTATCTTGGCTATGTTAATGCCTATATCTGAAATAACCAGGCTGTTGGTCCGGCTGTCCACGGTAATCTGGCCGCCCTTGGTTATATAGGGTGTGAGAATCTGCGAGAGGATATCAGGGGGGTAATGTTTCAGTGGTATCAACTGTATGATAAAATCTGCCATCTTCTCTGGAGGAACTGCCCCTATGTTTATCTGGCTTGTTCTCTGCCTTGCCTCGGCTGTGGGGATAATGGATGTTATGGGACCCTGCTTGATAACCGAGAAACCGTAAAGGTTCAGAACAGACTTGAAAATCATATCTATCTCTTCTGTTGGTACAGGGCTGTTTGAATATATCGTTATGTTGCCGCGTACATTGGGGTCAATGACATAGTTTTCCCCGGTATACTCACCCACAAACCTGATGAAGGTACGTATATCCACATTGTTGAAGTTGAGTACGAAATCACCGGAGAAGAGACATACTGCCTGCAGAACAGCCACCAGAAAAAACAACCTCGTCTTCATTTTTTTATTAGTGCCTCAGCCCTCCTTTAAAAGAGATTATAACACACTCTTTCAATCTGTCAATAACAAAAAGGGGACAGGCTACTTTTTGTTTTCAAATTACGCCGGGGGAAAAGAACCCTGATTAACTTTTGGAATCATCCTGACCTGTATGAAAAAAGTAGCCTGTCCCCTTTTTTTGACAGGGGTTAAATAATATGATATACTTACAAAATTGTAATCGTTAGTTAAGTGTTATTATTTTATATAAACTATAATAGGCATAATAATATGAAAAACCTGAAATTTGTTTTCGCTATCCTGTTGTTATTATCTCATCTTTATGCCGGACATGTCAGCGCTGACCCGCATAAGACAGGGGTCCGTCCAATGACGCCCGAGGAAGAGGCACGGATACTTCCAAAGATGTTTCGCATCACAGAGCCTAAAAAACTGACAAAAGGAGTACTACCATCTTCTGTCAAAAACACATTATACCTTCCTGTAGTAACCAGCCAGGGGGAACTGGGGAGTTGTGCCGCCTATGCCACCTGCTACTATATGAAGACCTACCAGGAGGCAAAAGAGAATGGATGGGTGCATCCAAGTCCCGATGTTAATCAAGATAGGATTGCCAGCCCTGCCTGGGGTTATAACATTGCCCCTCGTTTGCCTTCTTACGGAGACCTGGCAGTCAGCCATTATACCGTGGCAGACTATATATGTGAGTATGGAATTGCCAACTGGGCAGAGATGCCCTATGACCCTGACCCTGATACCTACGCCTGGGATGACTGGCCGACAGAAGAAGAGTGGAGAAGGGGAATAGAATGGAGAGGACAGCAGGCAGGGGTGATCGTGATACATACGCCGGAAGGACTGGATGCACTGAAAGAACACCTTGCAGGAGGAAACGTTGCGGTTATTACAACCCCTGTATATTCAAACTTTGATGCCTATCCCGGCGGTGAATATACAGACAGTGAGGTTTTTTACGGGAACACTGATACAGGGTTTCGCGGCGGCCATGCACTGACCGTTGTGGGGTATGATGACAACAAGGGATACTTTGATGCAGTGGAAGGAGTAAACAAGAAAGGGGCGTTTCTCCTTGTCAACTCATGGGGTACTGACTGGGGTGTTAACGAACCAACTATGGACACTGACCCGGATTTCAAGGGGTTTATATGGCTTGCCTATGACTTTATCCTCTCAAAGAAAAACGGTGACCCGGACGCACTTGTTATTATTGACAGGATAAACTACTCTCCTGAACTTACCGCCACCATAGGCATAAACCATACCAAGGGCAGAAACCTTCTCCTGAAGATATATGCGGGAGAAAAAACGCATCCCGACTACCCTGTTCAAAGTCCCCAGTGGATAAAAGATGCACTGCCTACCGGCAATGACTATCCTCTCGTTGACAGCCGTGTTGTCATAGACCTCACGGACTACAAAGACTATGAAAACCTTGCCTGGTATCTTGAGGTTTTTCATCTGCAGATGTATGCGGGTGAAGGTGATATCAACTATTTTTCCGTGGAGAAGGGTGATGGTAGTCCTGTAGTATCTCTTGATACACCCAAAAGTCCTGAGATAAACTGGTATACGTTTTTCAAGGCAGGTCTTTTCAGGGATGCGGGAGAACTATTTGGCGGATTGAGATTCAGGCGGGGCGGGGTTGCATGGGCAGACTTCAACAAGGACGGTTTCCCGGATATGCTTGCCTCTGGATATAACTTCCAGAGCGGGACCGCCGAGTCCGCCACACTTCTTTTTTTAAATAACGGAGACGGTACTTTCCAGACAGGTATTACCGGCAGCCTTCCTCAAGTCAACAATGGTTTTATATCTGTTGCCGACTATGACAATGACGGTTACCCTGATGTATCTATTCATGGATATCCTCAATCTTCAGAGGATACCATAACCTCTTTATACCGCAACAACGGCAACAACACGTTCAGCGATTCAGGTGTTGCCCTTCCGCAGGAAGATGTTAACAGTCTGACATGGGCTGACTATGACAATGACGGACTTCCTGACCTTGCAGTAAGTGCCGTCGGTCAGATACTCCTCTATAGAAACAAAGGTGACGGAACCTTTGAATGTATCGCTCCTTCCATACCCTCGTCAGGTACGGTTGCCTGGGGTGACATAAACAATGACGGGCTGGTTGACTTTGTCGTTGCAGGGGAAGAGAAGACAGCAGTATACCTCAACGAAGGAGATGGCATCTTTACTGATACGGAAAATGAATTTCCTCCACTGAGACAGGCGGCAGCCGCCTGGGGAGATTTTGACAGCGACGGCTTGCTTGACCTGTCACTTTCAGGGAGACTCTCCGACTACTCACCATGGACCGGGATATACAGGAATAACGGCAGTGGGACATTTATTGAGATAGAGGCAGATTTTAAGCACCTCCTTTGCGGCTCCCTTGCCTGGGGTGATATAAACAATGACGGACTGCTTGACCTGATAGCAACAGGAAGGACGGAAGATGAATTCGGGGTAAGATACTACGGCGACTATCCCAACCACTCGGTAATCTATCTTAATGACGGCAGGGGTTCTTTTAGAAATTCATTTGCGGAACTGCCCGGGGTTTCAACCGCCGATTTCATACCTGTTCAGTCATATAACAATTCACTTGCCTTGATAGACTACGATATGGATGATGACCTGGATGTCTTCCTGTCAGGGATAATGGAGTATATCTATGCCAGCGGTGTTGACCAGATATATACGGGAATACAGGAAAACCTGGCGGCCGGGGACGACGCTGCTGGAGAGATAAATACCCTGCCTGAACCTCCATCTGTACTCTCAGAGTCTGTAGGGACTGAGGCAGGTTCCATTGTTCTTGAATGGAACGCAGGCAGTGATGCTGAAACACCTGCTGATGGCATTTACTATAATGTGCGTGTGGGCTCTGCTTCCGGGATGGGCGATATTGTCAGTCCGGTAAACGGTCTTGTTACACCCGGGTCAGTGCCACTGCAGACAAAGAAATTACTTTTGAACGGTCTTGCCTCCGGTACATACTACTGGGCGGTCAGGACAGTTGATGCAGGAAGGGCTGTCTCCGAATGGAGTACTGAAAGGACATTTGACGTAGATGCCTATACCCGGACATATAACCTTTATATAGATTCCGGAGAGCCTGATATGGGAACCACCGACCCTGCTCCGGGCCTCTATACGCATAATACAGGAACAAATGTGCTGATTACACCTATTCCTTACGGTGGATATACATTCAGTCACTGGTCAGGTGATGTTGACAACCCTTCACAGAATCCTGTCACAGTGGTAATGGACCGTCCACGCAATATTACCGCTCATTTCAAAATTCGCTATGATATTTCACCTGACTGGGAAGAAAAGACTTCTTCTGCACCATGGGGCGTGCGTATAAGCCATTCAACAGTCGTATTTGACGAAAAACTCTGGGTTATTGGAGGCAATACATCTTTGGGAAGACAAAACGATGTATGGTATTCAACCGACGGAACGAACTGGACGCAGGTGACCGGGGCCGCTCAATGGACAAAGAGGTTGGGACATACATCACTTGTTTTCAACAACAAAATGTGGGTTCTGGGCGGATATGACGCAACAGGATACCTGAATGATGTGTGGTCATCGGAAAACGGTGCCAACTGGACGCAGGTTGTAAGTTCTGCCCCGTGGGGAAAGAGGTGTTATTTTGCGGCACTTGTCTTTGGTACCAAGATGTGGGTTATCGGAGGGAAGGGCAACGGTACCCGGTTTAACGATGTGTGGTCATCGGAAAACGGTGCCGACTGGGTTTCTGTTACTTCTGGTGCGCAATGGACTGCGAGAGAAGGACTGTCTGCTACGGTATTTAACAACAAGATGTGGATTATCGGAGGATACTCAGGACCTGTACAGTACGCAAGCGATGTCTGGTACTCAACAGACGGCAGTACCTGGACCGCCGCCACCCAATCCGCAAACTGGTCACCCCGTTATCTACACACAGTTTTAAGCCTTGACAGCCGTTTATGGATAATGGGAGGTATAGTCAGGGATAACGAGGGCAACTGGTACCAACCTTCAAACGAGGTGTGGTATTCATGGGACGGTACGAACTGGTCACTGTGTTCTGACACACCCGGATGGTCAGAACGTTACGGACATACATCTGAGGTCTTTGGTGGCAGGTTATGGGTTCTCGGCGGCAGCCGGAGTGATGTCTGGTCTGTACTACCTGAACCGAGGCCTTCAGGTTCTCTGATGCTCACCATAGACGTAAACAACAGGGAGGGGGGTACAACAACACCTGCGCCGGGTTATTACTACGACTCTGCAGGTACTGTTTTCTCTCTGACGGCAACACCCGCCTACGGTTACAGGTTTACCGGCTGGAGTGGTGATGTTGCCAACCCGGATGCCGAATCCACAACCGTTACACTTAACTCAGACAAAACGGTTACATCTAATTTTGAGAAGATAGATACATATAACCTTACGATTAGTCTTTCTCCTGCAGGAAGCGGTACTGTTTCACCTCTGGCAGGCACATATCCTTATCCTTCGGGAACAACAGTAGATGTCACGGCTCATCCTGCGTACAGGTTCGCCTTTTCGCACTGGACAGGCGGAGTGACAGATGCCGGCTTTTCTTCCACAGATGTCGTGATGAATGAGAACAAAACAGTGACCGCATACTTCATTGACGACCCGTTTGCCCCTGCGGTGAACATAGCAGGAGGGGAAGGACATACGGTATTTCTGCAGGATGAGGGAACCGTATGGACATGGGGGCTGAACTCTTCTGGACAACTGGGGGACGGTACTACCGTATCTTCTGCAACACCTCTTATATATTCTGTCTTTGAGTTCGCAGAGGCGGTATCTGCCGGTATGTCGCACACGGCGGCACTTAAAAACAACGGGACTGTCTGGACCTGGGGTAGTAACACCTACGGACAGATGGGCATAGACTCATTGGAGGCTTCGAGCAGTCTGCCTGTGCAGGTCACAGGACTCTCAGATATCATTGCAGTATCCTGCGGTGGTTATCATACAGTTGTGCTTAAAGGTGACGGGACAGTCTGGTCGTGGGGACGAAATGATAGTTACCAGACAGGTGTGGGTTTTACATACGGCGAACACTCCTTGATAAAACCCTACCAGACGCTGGGTCCCGCGGGGATAGACTATCTTGATAGTATAACAGCAGTCTCAGCAGGATACGCCCACACCCTTGCCCTGAAAAACGACGGTACTATCTGGTCATGGGGCAACAATACGTGGGGGCAGTTGGGAACAGGAGACAGAACGGTCAGGAGTGTTCCTGATAAGGTCATAGACCTTTCAGATATCAAGGGTATTGCCGCTGGGGGTTCAGGACTGCTTGGAGACCATTCGCTTGCGGTAAA
>CAYOYL010000135.1:0-9555 GCA_964408175.1 uncultured bacterium | reverse complement strand
TGCCTTTGAATGCGTTCGCGGTTACGGACATCGTCATGCGCAAGTCCCAGGGTGGCATACGTTCCGTGACCGGAATAAAGGCTTGCAATTTTCACTCCTGTTTCCCCTTCAGCCCTCAGGACATCCTTTATCCAGTCTTTCAGGTACCGTCCGTCGGTATATAGAGGGTCGCACTCGTTGTCAGTGCTTGCCTCAATGTAATACAAACGCAGTAAATTAATTGGCAACCTGTAAGGGGTATTATGGAACGAAACAAGGAACGAAGCAGTCCGAATACTTGATAGTATTCGGATAATGAGAGACGCAGTTGCAGCCCAGAAGACCCCTTACCCTTAAGGGGAAGCCCATATTTGCGACACTTCTGTGTTGCTCCTTGTCCCGATACCGTTAAGTATCGGAACTTCGTAGCGCCTTGAATTGTCATCAAATCTGAGCTTCCAGATTGTCAACTAATTTACTGCGTTTGTATTAGATATACCGCTATCAGGGATGCAACAGCCGCAAACTCCCACCGGATTGAAAATAAAACTGGAGAAGCGGCACAAGGAAAAAGGTGTCAAGATGAATAGAACAAAGATGAAAAAGTGTATAATCACCCTAACGTTGTTCTTCACTGGCATGGTTGCCGCGGGGCAAAGTAACGTCCTTGCAGAGTATTCTGCACTTGATGTCTATGGACAAAAAATATTTTCCGAATTCCCTGCCGAGATTAGACGGACAGGCTTCTACGTACCTGACAACTACATACTCGGCATAGGAGATGAACTATCCATCAACGTATGGGGAGCAACTGAAGAAGAGTACAGAAAAACGATAGAGTACGATGGAGCTATATTTATCCCTGGTATCGGAAAAATTCATCTTGACGGAAAGAGCTTGAATGAAGTACGAGAATTTATCAGAACAAAATTTTTCAGCAGATACAAAAACATCTCTGTTTCAGTTACAACGGGTAAACTGAGGACACTTGAGATATTTGTCCTCGGAGAGGTTAAAAAACCTGGTAGCTACATCATTTTCCCGATGACCAACATCCTTGAAATACTTGCTATGGCTGGTGGTACTACAGAGAAAGGAAGTCTCAGACAGGTAAAAGTGATAAAGAAGATAGATGGAGCCACAGAATCGTACGATATTTATCCTCTATTTATGTTTGGAGAACCGCCCCCACAAATACAGTTCTTCCAGGGAGATATGGTATTTGTTCCACTTGCCGAATCCTTTGCCGGTATCAAAGGAGCGGTGAGGAGACCAGGTATATACGAAATCTCCTCTCCTTCTACTCTTAAAACCCTTATTGACCTTGCAGGTGGAACACTACCCAATGCTGACTTTTCACGCATCCAGGTAGAAAGAACGGATACGGTAAAAGGCAGAATCTTTATTGACATTGATTACAAAAAATTAGAAAGTTTTGTTATAAAAGACTTTGATGTCATACATATATTCACTCTTCCAGAACAGATTTTTTACAAGGTTTCTCTTGAAGGAGCGGTGAAACGTCCGGGAACTTATGGATGGAAAGAGGGACTCAGGTTAGGCGACCTGTTAAAAGGAGAAGATTTGCTGCCATACGCTTTGAGGAGCAAGGCAGAAATTATAAGAACCGAACCAGACGGGGGTAAAAAAATTATCATAATCTCCCCGGAGAAAACTTTTGCAGGGATAGATAAAGAAAATATAGCACTGGTTCCGCAGGATAGGGTTATCATCTACTCACAGGAACGCCCCGAGAAAAAAGTTGTCATATATGGACAGGTTTATCATCCTGGAGAATATGTTATTGTCAGAGGAGAGCGTTTGAGCGACGTAGTTCGTAGAGCCGGAGGTTTTACGCACTATGCATATCTTCCAGGCATTATTTTTATGAGAGAAGAAATACGGGCTGAAAAAGAAAAGCAGGTTGCAACCTTTATAAAAGAGAAAGAGGAGATGCTAAAGCAGGAGGAAAAGGTACTGGAAAGTGATGCGGATAAACAACTACTGGTCCAGGGTAAGATTTTTCTGGAACGACTGAAGGGAATGGAGATAAAGGGAAGAATACCCCTGCAGATAGATAATGAAAACACTTTCATAGGTGGTGAATATGACATATTTCTTGAAAACGGGGACAGTATCTACATTCCTGATAAATTTATATCTGTTGCGGTACTTGGGGAAGTCAATCTTCCTGCAAATATTATATTCAGAGAGGACTACAAATTTTTAGACTACATACAGGAATCCGGTGGGTTCACGAAAAATGCTGACAGAAAAAATATTTTTATAGCCAGGGTTAACGGAACAGCAAGTACCGACATCAATAATATCGGACCAGGTGACACTATCGTAGTACCTCTTGAAATAAAGGAGAGACGCGGCAAGATAATAAGGGATATAGTACAGATGTTTTATCACATCAGTCTTGGCGTCGCCGCTTACTAACATTATGGAAAACAATAAAAAGAAGACTGATACCAAAAACAGGTTCAGGTCTCATATCAAATTCGTCATTGTGTTTTATATTCTTGGATTTGGTATCGTGTATTTCATATACCTGTTGTCTCCAAAGTATTACAGGGTATGTGCAAGTATTCTACAACCACCGGAGAAAGAAGCATCAGAGGATTTCATTTCTCAGCCCAGAACGAATACCGAATTGTTCTTTTCAATCCTGACCAGTAGAACCATTAAAGACGAGATAATAAATAATTTCAGTCTTATAAAGGCATATAACGTAAGAACAATTGACCGTGCAAGAGAAGAGATGGATAAACGGGTAACAATACGTCTCACAAAAGAAAAAATCATTGAGATAGGTGTTATAGATACAGACCCGAAAAGAGCAGCAGAGATAGCGAATTTCTTTGTGGAAAGGCTTGATAATACTGTAAAGGCACTTTCAATAACCACGGCAAAGCAGGATAGGATATTCACAGAGAAACAGCTTCATGAAACGGAGAACACCATAAACGCCCTTGAATCACGCCTTGCGGCGATAAAAGACAGAGATAAACTTGCGGCTGACAAAGAACTTGAACAGATTGCTCAGACAGCAGGTAAGTTGATGGAGGACCTCTTTCACAAAAAACTGGAGGTACAAAGAAAGTCTGAGATACTTAAGGAAGACAGTTTTGAGATTCAGATGCTTAAGAAAGACATAGAGAATCTTGAAGCAACCCTGTCCCGACTTTTACGTTCCGAAAATGAACTTAGGAGTATTATAAGGGAACTTCAGGCACAGGAAGAGGTCTATAATTTCCTCACATCCAAACTTGAAGAGGCAAAGATAAATGAAGCCCGTGACACCCCGGTAATACAGATTCTGGATAGAGCCGTCATCCCGAATAACATATATAAACCTGATATTAAAACACTCATAATTATCCAGACTATTATATTTGGAGGCCTGGGGGTACTGATATTCTTTTTTGACCTGCTCAAGTACCTAGGTAGTATCTGATGGATTTTATAATACGGCTTTGGAGATACGTAAAGGTATACAAACCATTTTTTATCCTTCTTCTCATCTGGGCGCTGATAAACAGAAGTATCAATATGGTTTATCCGCTGTTTACCAGAGAAATCATAGATAATGTGATTGTAGAACGTGATATACGTATGCTTCACATCCTCTCATTTACTCTGCTTGGGCTCTTTTTTTTCAGAAGCATGATAATTGCCCTTCAGGTTGTTACTGGACACAAACTCCAGCACGGTATAATCTTCCGCCTGAGAAATATTCTGTATCACAAGATTCAGAAATTATCTCTCTCGTACTTTGAGAAAGAACAGAAAGGATTTATTGTATCAAGGGTTACAAGCGACATTGCTGACTGCAATCAACTTATTACGACCGGATTTATAACAGTCTTTGCAGCCTTGTTAAACCTTATCGGTGCAGTCATTATTCTGATAATGTTGGAATGGAGAATGGCTGTTTTTACCATGATACCTATACCGTTTATCGTTTTTCTGATATTCAGTTTCAATAAACGGGCGATAAAAGGATACAGACAGCAGAAGAAAAAAAGGGCAGCCCTTATTTCTGTCTTGCAGGAAAATATATTCGGCATAAAAGAGATAAAAACCTTTACGCAGGAACAATACGAGATGGATAGATTCGCACAAAAAGGTAAAGACTTCTTCAGGATACAGATGCATATAGGGAAATTGCTTGCAACCTATCATCCCCTTGTAATTTTTTTTAGTTCCGTGGGGACAGTTATCATATTGTGGTACGGAGGTTTTCAGGTCATTAATGGAGATATGAGTATCGGCACATTGGTTGCATTTGTGGGGTACTTGGGCATACTTTATGCACCGATAGAACAGTTAAACCAGGTAAACAATATGTTCCAAAATGCAAAGGCATCAAGTGAAAGAATATTTGAGATTATGGATATGACCCCGGAGATAAAAGATTCTCCTGATGCCATATCTCCAGCACACCCTCTGAAAGGTGACATCACCTTCCAGAATGTTTCTTTTCATTATGAAAAGGCTAAGGTTGTACTTTCCGATATTTCCCTGCATGCTCAACCAGGCGAAAGAATAGCAATCGTAGGACCCAGTGGTTCAGGTAAAACCACACTCATAAGTTTGATTCCGAGGTTCTACGACATAGAAAAAGGGGAGATACTGATTGATGGGAAGGATATTAAAAACTATAAACTTTTTTATTTAAGAAACCAGATAGGTATGGTTCTGCAGGAGTCTTTTATCTTTAACGGTACGGTGGCAGAAAACATAGCATTCGGGAAACTGAATGCAGCAAGGGAAGAGATTGTTGAAGTGGCACATCACGCACTCGCCCATGACTTCATAGAAGAGATGTCTGAAGGTTATGATACAGAAGTGGGGGAACAGGGCAGTCAGCTCTCCGGAGGGCAGAAGCAAAGAATAGCCATTGCAAGGGCACTGTTAAAAGACCCTCCTATACTGATACTTGATGAAGCAACATCTTCGGTAGACTCTGAAACTGAAAGACTTATTCAGGAGGCTCTTGAGCGGCTTATGAAGGGCAGAACAACCTTCGTTATTGCTCATAGACTTTCAACCATAAGAGGTGCAGACAGGATAATTGTTCTAAGAGATGGTAAAATAGTAGAGACCGGAACGCACAAGGAACTTCTGGAAAGGGGTGGTTTATATTTACATCTCTACCAGATTCAGTTCGGTTTACAGGAGATAAGGGATGAGATACCCCTTCTGCTGAAAAAATACAGGAGTTAACAAAATGTATCTGGTGCTTGCAAGAAAATATAGGCCGAAAGACTTTGATGAGGTCTGCGGACAGAGACATATCACGGATGTTTTGAAAAAAGCCATAAAAGAGGATAAGGTTGCCCATGCATATATCTTCTCAGGCCCGAGAGGTACAGGTAAGACATCGGTAGCAAGAATTCTTGCAAGGTCTCTGAACTGCGAAAAAGGACCCACAGTAAAACCCTGTGGTAAATGTGATATATGCAGAGCTATATCTGCCGGCAGCTGCCTTGACGTACTGGAGATTGACGGAGCCTCCAACAGGGGGATAGAAGAGATACGCAGCCTCAGAGAAAATGTAAATCTCAGGCCTGCAAAGGCAAGGTTTAAAATCTACATAATTGATGAGGTCCATATGCTGACAGGTGATGCATGCAATGCTCTTTTGAAAACCCTTGAGGAACCCCCTACCTATGTAAAGTTTCTGTTTGCCACCACGGCCCCTGAAAAAATTATTCCTACAATTCTTTCGAGGTGTCAGAGGTTCAGTTTCAAACCGTTCCGTCAGGAAGAGATAGAGACAAAGGTAAAGGATATCTGTGAAAGAGAGGGTTTCTCAATAGAAGAGAATGCACTTAAACAGATATACGGATTTTCCGGAGGTTCGCTGAGAGATGCCCTCGGTATTCTTGACCAGTTAATAGTCAATGCCGATAATGGCAAGATTACCTACCAGGATGTGAAGGACTTCCTTGGGCTGATAGAAGATGCAAGTTTAAACGAATTGTTAATCTACCTGAAACAAGGAGATATAAAAGCCACCATTACTCTCTTCCACCGCCTGTTGGAAGAAGGTAAAGACCCTGCTCTGATTCTTGACGGTCTCATAAAAAGGATAAAGGACATCACCCTTCACAAAATTGGACAAACAGACCTGTCTCTTGACGATGAAAGCAGACATATGAACGACCTTTTTAAAAACGTCAGCATTGAAAATATATTGAATGTGGCTTCAATGATTATTGAGTATAAAGAACGACTGAGAAGGGAAAACTTGCCGGTTGTGCTCTCTGAAATCCTTTTTTTAAGAATAAGCCTGCTGATAGGAAGCAAGGACGCAGTCAGCCCTGAAAAGAAAGAACCTCAGCAAGATAAGAAAAAAGAGGCAGAGAACATTTTTAACCCTGTCCCGGCAGAGATAAAGAGCACTGGAGAAAAGATAGGAAAAGACACTAAAGAGCCCTTAGAATCTTATCAATCAAATCCAGCCGAAATTCTGGGAAATTGGAAGAATGTACTCTCGGAAATAAAAAAAAGCAAGCCTACACTGGAAGCTGCCTTAAGGGAAGGCAATCCATTAAAATTTGAACAGGATACCCTGTTTATAATATTCGGTAAAACGTATGCTTTCCACATGTCCATTGTTGAAAAACCATCTAACGTAAAATTTATAGAAAAAACTCTTTCCAGAATAACAGGAGGTAAAAAGATGCAGGTGAAATTCATCCTTGAGAATAAACCCAAAGAATCATTAGTTGACGATAACGAGGTTAAAAAAATAGTGGAGTTTTTTAACGGAGAGATTGTAAAACTGGAGGAATAATGGGAAGCATATTTGATAATCTCAAGCAGATAGGACAGATGAGACAACAGGCAGCACAGATTGAAAGAATACTACGTTCAAAAACAATTGAGGTTTCCTCTCCTAAAGGAGAGATAAAAATGGAAGTCAACGGCAAGATGGAATTGCTGAACGTTGAAATAGCATCTGAGGTCTTAAAGCCTGAAAATAAGTCATATCTCGAAAGACTTTTTAGGACCACCTTTCTTTCCGCACAGAAAGAAATAGAGAAGATGGTAAGTTCAGAGATGAAGTCACAGTTGGGCATTTAATTCTATCCCTTGAAGGGAGAAAAAACTTTTCAACATGGGCTATTATCCTGATAAGGTTGAAAAACTTGTAGAGAAACTGGAGAGATTTCCTGGTATAGGACCTAAAAGTGCCGAAAGGATTGTCAACTACATCCTTGAAGAAGATGAAGATGTTGTATCTTCACTGGCAGAAAACATCATCTCCTTGAAAAAAGAGATAAGGTTGTGCGAGAGGTGTTTTAACCTTTCTGAATCAAGACTCTGCAGTATCTGCTCGGATGAAAAAAGAGATAAGGTATTGTGCGTTGTTGAAGAGGTCAGGGACCTTGTAGTTATTGAAAAAACAGGTTTTAATGGTATATATCACGTGCTGGGAGGAAGAATATCCCCCCTTGAAAAAACGTCAATAAATCATTTAAGAATTCCTCAACTCGTGGAACGACTTAAAAAAGAGCCTATAACGGAAGTTATTATTGCAACCAGTCCTACACCAGAAGGAGAGAACACCGCCTTATACATCTCAGAGATACTGAAAAAAATGGGGATAAAGCATTCAAGACTGGCATATGGACTCCCTGTAGGTGCAGAGATAGAATACGTGGATACCCAGACGCTTAAGAAGTCAATTGAAGGGAGAAGACCTATATAATAATGTACAACACCATAATCTATAACCTTTTCTCTTTTCTCGGCTCACACCTGCCACTGGCTTTTTTATACATCATAGCAAGGATAATAGCGTACATAAGATATATTGTGTCCTTCAGATTAAGAAAGACTGTAAAAGGGAATATACGTATTGTCCTTGAGTATAAAAAAAGTCTTGAAGGCGTTTCCTATACTGAAAAACAACTGAACAGACTTGTAAAAAATACATTTTACAACTTTGGACGGTACCTAACTGATTTTTTTTATGTACCCAGGTGGGACATGAAACGTGTGAGAAAGAGGGTCAGGATAGAAGATATGGAACTTCTCAATAAGGGACTGTCTTATGGAAAAGGAGTTATCGCTCTCACCGCCCACATAGGCAACTGGGAACTGGCAGGTATAGCTGCCGCTATCCTCGGGTACAGGGTCACAGCCGTCGCCATCCCTTACCTTAATCCTTCAGTTACAAGGATATACAGGAACAGAAGAAATGTTAAGGGTTTAAACGTAATACTTACAGGTTCAAATCCGAAAAGTATATTAAAAGCCCTCAGAGAAAACAGGATACTTGCACTACTCGGAGACAGGGTGTTTACCGAAAAAGGAACCCGGGTAAAATTCCTCGGTATGGAGATAACACTGCCCCGCGGCCCAGCTTCTCTTGCAGCCAGAACAGGTGCATATTTTGTTGCAGGATTCTTTGTTATGGAGGATAAAAACTACAGATTTTTCTTCAAAGAAATCCCACAACCTGCAGATGACCTTTCTGAAGAGGAAAAGGCGAACTTTCTCCTTCAGAAGGGTGCAGGAGCTATAGAAATGGTGATACTTGAGTATCCTGACCAGTGGATGAACTTCTTTCCCTTGCCGCTCTCCAGATAAAATTAATAGATATCAGCCATCTGAGGGGTAACCTCTGGTAGCCATATCAAAAATTTTAAACCCTTTTCCCAGACGCTCTTCATAGTCGTTAAGGTCTAATGGAAATACATCATCATCGTTGTTTTCTTCTTCATCATAATAGCTATCAGTATCATATCTTTTTTTTCCATTACCCCTCATCTTCTCCTCATACAGTTTTTCAATTGTCTGGTTATTCGCAAACGAGATTGTTATATAACACACTCCCATCTTTATCACCTCCTTGTCCCGAACTCACCCTTGATTTACTTTCAGGGTGAGGGGCTTTGATTTTGGATATACCTATCATGCAAGATATATTATGGATGAAAACTGCTTTTAAGAAGCATTTAAGAATGGCTATTATTTCACGATTTATATCTAATTGTCAAAGAGCAATTCCTTTCTGCCTTCTGTTTTATTATACCTTTTTTAAAAAATTTGTAAACACATATTTTTTTACACGGGCCGTAACTGATTTGGGAAGAGTTTTATACTTACTGAAATTCCGACATAAGAATTATATAATGTGAGGGAAGAGAAAAGGGAAGTATTGAGGAGCGAGTGCGAAAGGGCAGCAAGATAATCCCTATGGGATTACTTTCAAGGGGTTCACACCCCTATGACGGGCTTCGCCCTGATTCTTGCACAATGCGCTTCGGTCAGCCGCTTCACCAACTCAGCGACAATGCAAAGCGGTGCTCGATAAATTCACCCCCACCTTTTATCCTCCCCCCTTGAGGGGGAGGAAGTAAGGAGGGGGGGGTTATTTACTCGTCGCACCTGCATCCCCGACGGGGGAAACCAGATTGCTTCCCCCGTACACCCCCTAATCCGCCTCGGCTCTCCGATTACGCCGATGCTTAAGACAAGGCGAAGAGCGGAAGCGTTCTGACCAATAACCTTGCCCGGAGCTGTCTGAACCCTCCGGAGCTTGTTTTTCGG
>CAYOYL010000134.1:0-19688 GCA_964408175.1 uncultured bacterium | reverse complement strand
TCCTGTAGCACTTGAGAAGGGGCAGCGGTTCGCCATTAGAGAAGGAGGCAAAACTGTAGGGGCCGGTGCCGTAACGGAAATAGTTGAATAAAAAATTTGCTGTACATTATTTTTTTATGATATAATACTTCTTTTATATCCCAAAATAGAAGAAAGGATATTTTGAATTTAAATATACTGAAGAGGTCCTATGAATAAAAAAGTAATGAGGATTAAACTTAAAGCGTTTGATAACAGGTTACTGGACCAATCGGCAAAAGAGATAATTGCACTGGTTCAAAAAACCGGGGTAAAGATATCAGGACCGGTTCCTTTACCTACAAGGAGAGAAGTGTATACGGTTTTACGGTCACCTCACGTAAACAAGAAGAGCAGAGAACAGTTTGAGATAAGAGTACATAAGCGTGTGATAGATATAATAGAGCCTACGGCGAGAACTGTGGATTCTCTGAGTAAATTAAGTCTGCCTGCAGGGATAGAGGTAGAGATGAATATCAGTTGAGAGGAATAAGGTGATGAAGATAGGTTTAATAGGCAAAAAAATAGGTATGAGTCAGTTATTCAACGGGGAGGGGAGACTTTTCCCTGTTGCGGTAATATCTACAGGACCTTGTTATATAACAGGGATAAAGAAGAAAACAGAGGATGGGTATTCTTCCATTCAGTTAGGATTTGAGGAGATCCCTGAGAGAAAAGCAAATAAATCAAAACTGGGTTTTTTGAAAAAAACAGGGGTGCCTCCCCTGAAGATTTTAAAAGAGATACGAATGGGTGGAGACGAAGATGTTAACAAGTTCAGTATAGGTCAGAAGCTTACTGTTGATATTTTTAAAGAAGGAGAGTTTGTTGATGTCACCGGGAATTCCATAGGTAAGGGATTCCAAGGGGTTGTAAAAAGACACAAGTTCCACGGCGGTCCAGCAACGCATGGTTCTATGTCGCATAGAGCACCTGGTTCAATAGGGGGAACTGTCCCTTCAAGAATTTTAAAGGGGAAAAGGATGGCAGGACATATGGGTAATAGAAGGGTAACCGTACAGAATCTTTTGATATTAAAAATTATTCCTGAACAAAACCTGCTGATGGTTAAAGGTGCAGTCCCCGGTTATGTCAATAATTATCTGCTAATAAGAAAGGCATTGAAAAAATAGAGTTGAGGCGATGGATTTTTAAAATGAAAAAGATAAACGTCTATGATATGCAGGGCAAAATTGTGGGGGAAGAATCTTTGCCTGATGAACTTCTTAAAGAAGGACTGAACAAGGATGTAATTTATTATTATGTTAACGCACATCGTTCCAATTTAAGACAGGGGAATGCCTCTACAAAAACGAGAGGGGAGGTTTCAGGCAGTGGGAAGAAACCATGGAGACAGAAGGGGACAGGGCGGGCAAGAGTTGGTTCTAATAGAACTCCTTTGTGGAGACATGGAGGAATTGTTTTCGGCCCCAAGCCGAGGGATTACAGTCAGCATCTGCCTAAAAAAATTAAGAGAATTGCACTCAGAGAGGTATTAAAAGACAAGATTAAAGAGGATAGATTTGTGCTTTTTGTCCCGGAGAAAATGGAGTCTCCTAAGACTAAGACCTTTTCTGAATTTTTGAAAAAAACAGGATATGAAAAGGAAAAACTTTTATTTGTACTTTCCAATGACAAGGAGAATAATAAAAATCTTGTAAAGTCTTTGCGAAACATATCTTTTATTGACTATAATTTTTCAAATCAGTTAAACGCCTATACAGTGTTGAAGTCCGAAAGGGTAATTGCAGAAAACGCAGTTTTTGGCAGCATTAAAAAATATCTGGGAGAAGAGAATGACGGGTGAACAGTTCAGTGCTGTTAAATTCCCACTTGTTACTGAGAAATCAAATGGGTTAATTGCAGAGAACAAGTATACTTTTTATGTCAATAAAAAGTCCGGGAAAATAGAGATAAAAAAAGCCATAGAAAATATTTATAATGTCCATGTTGAAAAAGTGAATGTAGTTACTACGCCCCGGAAAAAAAAGAAATACAGGTTCAGAATTGAAGGGTACAGACCCGGATATAAAAAAGCGATAGTTACACTTAAGGAAGGTGATAAAATTGCCATTACGTAAATTAGAACCAGTAACACCGGGACAGCGTCATGCAATACTGCAGGATTTTTCAGATGTTACGTCCACAAGACCCGAAAAGAATCTGCTTGTCGGATTGAGGAAGACAGGGGGAAGGAATAATCAAGGTAAGGTTACTGCAAGACACAGAGGAGGGGGGCACAAAAAGTCATACAGGATGATAGATTTTGTGGGCAGAGTGGGTAAATACGGTAGGGTCGTCAGTATAGAATATGACCCGAACAGGTCCGCAAGAATAGCTCTTATAAATTATATGGACGGTGTTAAGAGATATATGATTGCTCCCACAGGACTTAAGGTGGGTGATGTTATTAAATGTGGGGAAGATGCAGAAGTCAAGCCTGGACATAGAATGTCCCTCGAGAAAATCCCTGAGGGGGTTCAGGTTTATAACATAGAACTGGTTCCCGGCAGGGGCGGAAAGGTTGTCAGGTCTGCGGGTACACTTGCCATTGTTATGGTAAAGAGTGGTCAGTATGCGCAGGTAAAACTTCCTTCCGGCGAGGTTAGGCTTTTTGATAACAAGTGTATGGCTACAGTGGGGCAGGTGAGTAATCCGGAATATAAATATGTGTCAATAGGTAAAGCAGGAAGAAACAGATGGCTCGGTAAAAAGCCCTCTGTAAGAGGAGTAGTAATGAATCCCGTTGACCATCCTCACGGTGGTGGAGAGGGTAAAAGTAAGGGACATCTTTCTCAGAGTCCATGGGGAAAACCTACAAAGGGGTATAAAACGAGAAACCGGAAGAAGTCCTCTAACAAAAAAATATTGCAAAAAAGGAAATAAGTATAAGCAGCAGGAGAATATATAATGAGATCAAAGAAAAAAGGTCCATACGTTGATGCCAAACTTTTAGAGAAGGTGATGAAAAATAAAGAGAATGGCAGAAAAGATGTTATAAAAACATGGGCGAGGTCTTCAGTTGTCATACCTGATTTTCTTGGATATACATTTGCGGTTCATAATGGCAGGATGTTTATAAACGTGTATGTCTCAGAGAATATGGTGGGGCATAGGCTGGGGGAGTTTGCACCGACCAGAATATTCAGGGGCCATGGTGCTCATACAGAGAGAACAAAGGAAAAGACCTGATAGACCTATTTAGAGGGGGATAGATGGAAGTCCTTGCAAAGTCCAGATATATAAGACAGAGTCCCAGAAAATTGAGAATAATTGCAGGATTATTACCTGGAAAAGATGTCAAAGAGGCCTTACAGATATTAAAAAATATTTCAGGACGTGGGACTGATGTACTTGAAAAAACGATAAATTCTGCACTAACAAATGCCAGACAGAAAACAGAGACTGATGATTGGAAAATTAAGAGTGTTATGGTAGATACAGGTCCTTCGTTAAAAAGATTTCGTGCTGCGACAATGGGGCGGGCTGTAACCGTCAAAAGAAGGATGAGCCATATTACAGTTATTCTTGAAGAATCTGAACGGAGAAAAAAATAAAATGGGACAAAAGGTCAATCCTATAAGTATGAGGTTGGGAATTATTGAGAAATGGAGAGGTAACTGGTTTGCTGGGAAAAAAGAATTTGTAGATTTATTAAAAGAGGATATTCGTCTCAGGAAGTATCTTATGGATAGATTCCCCAGAGGGACAATAAGCAAGATTGAAATAGAAAAAATATCCGATAAAGTAAGGATAAAGATATATACAACCCGCCCGGGTGTGATACTGGGAAGAAAGGGTTCAGAGATTGATATGGTGAGAGATGAGGTTTACGGTATGATTAATAAAAACGTAAGCATAGATGTTCTTGAGGTTAATCCTCCAGGGCAGAGTGCCCAGTTTCTCGCTGATTCAGTAGCAATGCAACTGGAAAGAAGGATGCCTCACCGCCAGGCAATTAAAAAAGTGATGGCCCTGGCATTGCAGTCAGGGGCCAAGGGAGTGAAGGTAAGAATTAGCGGTAGGATAGGGGGTAGAGAAATATCCAGGTCTGAACAATACATGGAAGGGAAGGTTCCTTTGCATACCTTAAGGGCCAAGATAGATTATGCGACTTCAACAGCTTTCTCAAGGTCTGGTACCGTAGGACTGAAAGTATGGGTTTATCTCGGTGAATTGCTTGAAAATAAACAAAAAGGGGACGGCCAAAATGCCACTGATGCCAAAAAGGGTTAAGTACAGGAAAGCACAAAGAGGGCGTATGAAAGGAGAAGCTACGAGGGGCAGTTCTCTTTTTTATGGAGATTACGGCTTGCAGATGACTGCCCCAGGGTGGGTCACTAATACCCAGATTGAAGCCGGTAGGGTGGCTATTACGCATCATCTAAAAACACGTGGCAAGTTGTGGATAAGAATTTTTCCTGACAAACCTGTTACCAAAAAACCTGCTGAAACGCGCATGGGGAAAGGAAAGGCGGATGTTTCGCATTGGGTAGCGGTGGTTTTACCCGGCAGAATTATGTATGAAATAGGAGGTGTCCCCGTAGATTTAGCCGTAGAAGCATTAAGAATAGCGTCTCACAAGATACCTTTCAAAACCAAGATTATCAAAAGGTCTGTGATGCAGACAGAAGAAACGGGAAAGAGATGAAAAAAGACGAGATTAAAAAGTGGAGGGAATCCACAACTGATGAGATAAATTCAAAAATATCAGAGATGGAAGCCCAGTTATATAAGTTGCGGAACCAGTTACATATTGGCCAATTGAAGAATTTTTCCACGATAAAGAAAACAAAGAGAGATATAAGCATATTGAATACACTTATCAATGAAAAGAATTTTACAGGAGTGAGAGAAAATGGATTTGAGAAAAACAAAAAAGGTTGAAAAAACAGGGGTGGTGCTCAGTGACAGAATGGATAAGTCAAGGATTGTATTGGTTGAAAGAAAGGCTGAGCACGCATTTTATAAAAAATTTGTCAGAAAGCCCAAGAAGATAATGGCTCACGATGAATCAAATATTTCCAATGAGGGTGATATAGTAAAAATTATCAAATGCCGACCTATCAGTAAGCGTAAAAAGTGGTCGGTCAGAGAAGTAATTGCGAAGGGAGAACAAAGGCAAAATGGTGCATCTGAGGTCAGTCCTCACAGTAGCTGATAATACAGGGGCGAAAAAGGTAATGATTATAGGTATCCCAGGACATACTGGAAGAAAATATGCTAAAACAGGGGATATTGTCGTTGCCAGTGTTAAAGATGCAATCCCTGACGGTATTGTAAAGAAAAAAGAGAAAGTTAAAGCGGTGGTGGTCAGGACTGTAAACCCGATAAAAAGGCAGGATGGTTCAATCATAAAATTTGACCATAACTGTGTGGTGATAATAGATGATGAGAAAAATCCGAGAGGTACGAGGGTATTTGGACCTGTTCCAAGGGAATTGCGTGATAGTAATTTTACTAAAATAATTTCTTTGGCTCCGGAGGTACTATAGATGAAAAGCAGGTTAAAAAAAGGTGATTTCGTTCAGGTGATAAAGGGAGAGGATATAGGTAAAAAAGGGCGTATTATAAGAGTAATACCTGAAGAGGGGAAGGTTTTGGTTGAGGGCATAAATTTTGTCATGAAGCATACGAAACCAAAAGCAGTTGATAAACAGGGCGGTATTATACAAATGGAAAAACCTGTTTCTATATCAAATGTTATGTATTTTTGTATGAAGTGCAACAAACCTACAAGGCTAAAAATAAAAATATTGCAGGATGGTTCAAAAACCAGGTATTGTAAAAGATGTGGTGAACTTGCAGAGGTAAGGTAAAATGGAACCAAGGCTAAAAAAACGTTACAGAGAAAAAGTAGTTCCAGAGTTTATGAAAACACTGGGTTATAAAAATATAAATCAGGTACCAAAACTTGTAAAGGTCGTTATAAATGCAGGAATAGGTAAGGATAATAAGGATGCAAAGGTGCTTGAATTTACACAGAAGGAGATTGCTGCTATTACAGGGCAGAAACCTGTTATTACGAGAAGTAAAAGGTCCATTGCGGGTTTTAATCTCAGGAAAAAAGATATATGTGGAGTTATGGTGACCCTCAGAGGTGACAGGATGTATGAATTTTTGGACAGGATGATAACTGTAGCCTTGCCCAGGGTCAGGGATTTTAATGGCTTGCCAGCCAGTTCAACTGATGGAAAAGGTGGTTATACAATAGGAGTTAAGGAACAGGCTATTTTCCCGGAGATTGATTACAACTCAATATATAAGGTGAAGGGAATGAATGTCAGCATAATTACAACTGCAAATAACAAAGAGGAGACAATAACGTTTCTAAAACAGATGGGACTTCCCATAAAAACAGAGTGATAAACGGTTGGTATTTGATAAACAAACAATTTTTAGAACCAATTACCATTTGCTGCTTTGGGAAAGGGGAGGAAGAAATTGGCAAGAAAATGTTTTGTTGAAAAGACAAAGAGGGAACCCAAGTTTTCCGTAAGGCGTAAGAATAGATGCTGGAGATGTGGACGTTCAAGAGGATATTACAGAAAGTTTGGATTGTGCAGAATATGTTTCAGGGAACTTGCCGCAAAAGGAGAAATTCCTGGGGTAAAGAAAGCAAGTTGGTAGGAGGTTAAAAAGATGACGATGACTGATACTATTGCTGATATGATTACCAGAATAAGGAACGGGAGTTTGATTAATAAAAGTTATGTATTGGTTCCCCACAGTAAATTCGGAGAGAATGCAATAAAAGTTTTGAAAGAAGAAGGTTTTATCAGAGACTATGAAACTATTGAAGAGAATAAAAGACATTATTTCAGGGTGTTCCTTATGTACTATGCGGGGAAAAAGAAGGCAATAACCGAAATAAAAAAAGTAAGTAAACCTGGAAGCAGAATATACGTGGAGAAAGATAAAATACCCGTGATTAAAAATGGAACGGGAATAGCGGTATTGTCCACCTCAAAAGGAGTAATGAGTAATAAAAAAGCGAAAGAACAGGGGTTGGGCGGAGAACTTTTGTTTTATGTGTGGTGAGGATTAAAATGGCAAGATTAGGGAAAAAACCGGTAGTTGTAGAGAAAGGGATAAAGGTTTCCCAGAAGGATGGGAAAATATTTTTTGAAGGAGATAAGGGTAAACTGAAGCAGGAAATATTTCCTAATTTAGATGTATCTGTGGTTGACGATAAAATTACGGTTAAAAATCTGGTTGATGCGAAGGAAAGGAAACTGCATAGAAAAACAGAAGCATTGCAGGGGCTGTTAAGAAAAATGATTGTAAATAAACTAAAGGGTGTGAAAGACGGGTTTGAAAAGACCCTTGAGATACATGGAGTTGGATATAAAGGAGAGGTACAGGGACGAAAGATACTGTTGAATATTGGGTTTTCAATTCCTGTTGAAAGTGTTATACCTGATGGGATAGAAGTTGAGATACACAGAAATACCATAGTTTTTATAAAAGGTATAGATAAACAGGTGGTTGGTAACTATGCAGCTGAGATAAGAGCGATTTGTCCTCCTGAACCTTATAAAGGTAAAGGGATAAGATACAGAGGAGAGTATGTAAGACATAAGGCTGGTAAGGCAGCGGTGGGAGCAACACAATGAATCTGACAAAGGAAAATAGAAGAAGGAAAAGGCATTTGAGGGTTAGGAAAAAGATTTTTGGGACAAAGGAGATGCCGAGGGTTGTTATATTCAAAAGTAATAAGTTTGTCTATGCATCTCTTGTGGTTGACGAAGAGTTACCGAGCAGGGTTTTGACAACAGTGTCCTTTTTATCTCCCGAAATCAAAGAAAAAAAACAGGAGAATGTCAAAGGCTATAATATTGAAGGAGCTAAACAGGTTGGTGAACTTCTTGCTAAGAAATCCTTGGAGATGGGTATTGAAAAAGTGGTCTTTGACAGAAGCGGTTATAAATATACAGGAGTACTTAAAGCACTTGCTGATGCTGCGAGAAAAGGGGGACTTAAATTTTAATGGAAAGAGAGATGCTTAAAGGACAGGAAGAAAAACAGGTTGTTGTGGAAATAAGAAGAGTAACCAAGGTCACGAAAGGTAGTAAGAACCTTAATTTCAGGGCTCTGGTTGTTGTAGGCGATGGACAGGGGAAGGCAGGGTTTGGTTTGGGGAAAGCGGGTGAAGTCCCCGAAGCTATAAGAAAAGCCACAGAAAGGGCAAAAAAGAATATGATAACTGTTCTACTTAAAGAGACAACCATACCCTATGACGTAGAAGCGAAATCGGGAGCGTCTTATGTTATCTTAAAACCTGCTGTTAGAGGACACGGCATGGTTGCAGGAAGGACAATGCGGGCTTTTTTTGAGGTCTGCGGCATTACTGACATCACATGCAAGTGTCTTGGTTCTACCAATCCTTTGAATGTTATAGACGCAACTGTGAAGGCATTGTTGAAACTCAGGGATGTTGGAAAAGGGGAGGAGAAAAAAGATGAAGTTACATCAGATTGAATCTCCTGCAGGTGCGATACAAAAAAGAAAAAGAGTGGGCAGAGGAGATGCTTCAGGATGTGGAGGGACCTCAACGCGCGGACATAAGGGGCATAAATCAAGAAAAGGGTATTCTCTCTCTTATAATTTTGAAGGCGGACAGATACCTTTGGTCAGGAGATTACCTAAAAGGGGTTTCACACATATAAAAAAAGAGTGCAAAGAATTAGTGAGTCTTGAACGAATAGAAAAGTCTCTTACAGCGAATGATATAGTAACTCCTGAAATTTTAATTAAATCTGGACTTGTTAAAAAAGGTGAGAATATAAAAATTTTGGGTGAAGGTACTGTAAATAGAAAAATAGAGGTTCATGCTCACGCTTTTTCTGCCAAGGCAAAAGAGAAAATAGAAAAATCTGGAGGAAAGGCTGTTATTATTGCTGTCAGATGAATAAAGAACTATTTAGGAGTAATGAATGTTAGAGAGTTTTAGAGATAGTTTTAAGGTCCCGGACCTGAGGAAAAAGATTATAATTTCTGTAGCACTTCTCACGGTGTACAGACTTGGATGCTATGTCCCTTCTCCGGGTATAGACGGAAAGGCGCTGTCACAATTTTTTCAGCAATTTCCGAATACCCTTTTGGGACTTGCTGACCTCTTTGCCGGGGGGGCATTAAGCAATGCTACAATCTTTGCACTCGGGATAATGCCATACATAAGCGTTTCCATTATTTTGGAACTCCTCACTTCAATTATTCCTTATTTTGAGGGCCTTAGGCGAAGTGGTGTTGAGGGCAGGAGAAAACTCACACAGATTACGCGTCTGGGTACAGTGGGTTTGTGTATATTTCAAGGATTTGCCATAAGTATGTGGCTGGAGAACCCCGCGCATTTTCAGGAGATTGTTGTGGTTCCAAACCCTGGATGGCTTTTCAGGGTTACTACTGTCATAACCCTGACTACAGGTACGATTTTTCTTATGTGGTTGGGCGAACAGATGACGGAAAAAGGCATTGGTAACGGAATATCCCTTATTATAACTGCGAGTATACTTTCAAGAATGCCTGTTGCCTTCAATCGGACAGTAGAGCTTGTTTCTGCAGGAGAGATAAATTTCTTTGCAGTTATTATAATGATTGGGCTGATATTTGCGGTGGTTGCATTTGCTATTATAATAAACGAGAGTGAAAGAAGAATCCCGATTCAGTATGCGAAGAGGGTTGTGGGCAGGAAGGTGTATGGGGGACAGACGACATATCTGCCCATAAAACTTAACCAGGGTGGGGTTATCCCTCTCATTTTTGCCATTTCCATACTGACATTTCCAGCTACTATTTTAACTTTTTCTTCCAATAAAGTGTTGCAAAACATTGCAGGGTTTCTTTCTCCCACGAGAGGATTTGGAATGTTTCTCTATGCAATACTGACTGTCTTTTTTTGTTATTTCTATGCGAGTATTGTTTTCAACCCTGATAACGTATCTGATGACCTTAAAAAATACGGCGGTTTTATTCAGGGTATAAGACCTGGCAAATCAACAGCGGTATATCTGGAAAGGATTTTAAACCGTCTAACCCTTCCAGGTTCTTTGATGCTTGCCGGCATAGCGCTGTTTCCGTACTTTATTATGTTGGTTTACAGAAGAATTCCTTATATAGTAGCAAATCTTTTTGGCGGGATAGGTCTTTTGATAACTGTTTCTGTTTTACTTGAAACACTGAGGCAGGTTGAATCTCATCTTCTTGTGAGACATTACCAGGGTTTTATCAAGAAAGCAAAAGGACGGTAATGAAAAAAAGTCTTATTCTGCTCGGTCCTCCTGGTGCTGGAAAGGGTACGGTTGGCAGTCGACTTTCTGAGATATGGGGTTTACCGCTTATTTCATCCGGTGATTTATTGAGAAACCACCTGAAAAAGGGAACCGCTTTCGGCGTTAACGCGAGAGTATATATGGAGAAAGGGGACCTGGTGCCTGATGAAATAGTTGTTGCAATGATTAATGAAGAATTGTCAAAGCCTTTTTGCAGAAGAGGCTTTATAATGGACGGTTTCCCGAGGACATTGTCTCAGGCTGAGATGTTTAATGAGGTATTTGACAATGAGGATGATGTAAAGGTTGTCTATCTTAAGGCCGATGATGATTTTCTTATCAGAAGGCTCTCACTCAGGAGAGTATGTGAGGATTGTGGGAGGATATACCATCTTGTAAACCTTCCTCCGAAGAAAGAAGGGGTGTGTGACTTGTGCGGAGGGAAGTTGATTCAAAGGTCTGATGACAGGGAAGATATTATAAAACGGAGGTTACAGGTTTACCATCAACTGACCGCACCGTTGATAGAATATTACAAAAACAAGAAGGTGCTTTACATTATTCCCGGTGATGGAAAACTGGAAAATACAATTTCGGAAATCAAAAAATTGTTAAATGGTAAAAAATCAGATTGAGATAGAAAAAATTAAGGTTTCCTGCAAGATATGTAAGTCTATCCTGGTGAAATTGGGAGAGATGGTGAGGACCGGCATAAATACCTATGAGTTAGAAGAAAAGGCAGAGGAACTCATAAGAGAAAACAATGTAGTCGCAGCCTTTAAGGATTATAACGGATACCCTGCCAGTTTATGTGTGTCTGTAAACGAGGAGGTTGTCCATGGTATTCCGTTAAGAGAAAAATTTTTGAGAGAGGGAGATATTGTTTCCCTTGATGTAGGAGTAATTTATAAAGGGTACTATTCCGATTGTGCAGATACTTTTCCTGTGGGCAGGTTGAATGCGATTCATGCAAAAATTATAGAGGTTGCACATAAATCTTTTTCCGCCGGCATTTTAAAGGCTTTACCATATAATAAGGTCGGTGATATAAGTGCGGCAATAGAAAGGGTTGTTGAAGCGAACAACTTTTCCGTAGTAAGAGAATTTGCAGGGCATGGTATTGGAAGAGAACTGCATGAATATCCAGAAGTTCCAAATTTTGGAAGGTCTGGCTGGGGAGATACCCTGAAGGAAGGTATTGTGCTGGCTATAGAACCTATGATTAACGAGGGTAAAGCAGACGTGAGGATACTCAGTGATGGATGGACCGTTGTAACAGAAGATGGTGGATATTCCGCTCATTACGAGAACTGTGTATTGATAGGTAAAAATGGCCCGGAGATATTAACAACCATTTGAAATATTCACAGTATAACAAAAGAAGTTTGAATATCAAAAAACGTTATGGAGAAAAAAGAGGAGAAGATAAAGGTACAGGGGAAGATTACCAAAGCATTGCCGGGGACTGCTTTTTCTGTAGAATTAGAAAATGGGCATGTTATAACAGCATATCTATGCGGCAAGATGAGGATGTATTATATAAAAATAATTCCCGGGGATAAGGTTCTTCTGGAACTTTCCCCTTATGACCTGACAAAAGGACGTATAATAAAAAGGTTGTAAATCTAACAAAAATTTATAGAGGATGGTAAAAAATGAAAGTGAGAGCATCTGTAAGGAAGATATGTCCGAAGTGTAAGATTATAAGAAGGAGAGGAGTAGTAAGGGTGATTTGCAGTAATCCTCAGGAAGGGCCGAAGCATAAACAGAGACAGGGGTAAAGGAGATAATTAAAAATGGCAAGAATTTTAGGAGTTGAGGTGCCTGATAACAAAAAACTTGAGATATCTTTAAGATATATATATGGAGTAGGACCAACACTGGCAAAAAGAGTTGTTTACTATACGAGGATTGATGGTAACAAAAAAGTTAAAGATTTGAACGAAGAGGAACTTGGGAAGATTGCATCTTATCTACAGAAGAATTTGACCATAGAGGGTGACCTGAGGAGAGAATTATCCGAAAATGTAAGGAGGTTGGTAGAGATAGGTTCATACAGAGGTACCAGACACCGATTTTCTCTCCCTGTAAGGGGGCAACGAACCCGCTCAAATGCAAGGACGAGAAAAGGTCCAAGAAAAACTGTAGGTGTGGTGAGGGATAAGACAACGAGGAAATCTGTCAGGTCAAAGGCGGAAGAGGCTGAAAAAACGTAACATAAGGGAGAGAAATGGCTGAAATAAAAAAGACTTATGTAAAGAAGAAAAAAAAGCATGTGGATGTTCTGAAAGGTGTGGCGCACATAAAAGCTACTTTTAACAACACTGTAATTACAATAACCGATGCCAGCGGTAAGGTGCTTTTGTGGGGTAGTGGTGGAACGGCAGGATTTAAGGGAACACGGAAAGGCACACCATTTGCCGCACAGTTGGTGGCAGAGAATCTTGCAAAAAAAACACAGGCTATGTTTAATATGAGGGAGGTGGATGTTTTTGTGAAGGGGCCGGGTTCGGGCAGAGAAACAGCTATCAGGGCTTTGCAGGGTGCTGGACTGAATGTAATTTCAATAAAGGACATCACGCCCATTCCTCATAATGGTTGCAGACCACCCAAGCGCAGGAAGGTATAAAACAATGAGGGAAAGAGATAAAAAATGAAGATTAGTAAACCATTGTGTAAGATTTGTAGGAAGTACGGTGTCAAACTATATCTTAAAGGTAGAAGATGCGAAACTGTAAAGTGTCCTCTTGACTCAAAGGATAGTAAAAAACATAAAAAAACGACCTTTGTAAGACGTAGAAAGACATCGGAATACGGTCTTCAGTTGATGGAAAAAAATAAGGTTAAGTTGTACTACGGAGTTCTGGAGAGACAGTTTCGGAGGTATTTTGAAAATGCAAAAAGGCAACAGGGTATAACAGGCGAAAATTTGCTTCAGATGCTTGAAAGCAGACTGGATAATACTCTTTTCCGGGCTAATTGGGTCTATTCAAGGAGGATGGCTAAACAATTAATAAATCATGGGGAAGTTAGGGTTAACGGGAGAAGAATGGATAGACCGGGCTATGTATTAAAAACCGGTGACACGATACAGCTTCATCCTAACAGTAAATACTCAGAAGTGGTCAGGAAATGCATTGAAGAATATGAGTCACATATTATTCCTACATGGATGCAGATGGACAATGAAAAGTTTATAATTAATGTTCTGAGAGCTCCTACAAGAGATGAGATAACCTTACCTGTAGATGAACAATTAATTGTTAACCTTTATTCCAAATGATGTTAGTTAATTAAAGTGATAAATCAAAACCCCTCGCTCTTCAGGCGTACCAAAGAAGAGTTCGGGGTAAAGGAGTATATAGATGAAAGAATTTGTATTCCCTGAAAAGGTTATTTGGGAGAAGGAAACATACAGAGATAATTATGGAAAGATTGTAATTGAGCCTCTTGAAAGAGGATATGGAGTGACTATCGGAAATGTATTAAGAAGGGTTCTTCTCTCCTCCATAGAAGGGATTGCAATAACATCTGTTAAGATAGAAGGTGTCTCTCATGAATTTTCCACAATACCCGGCGTAAAAGAGGATGTTGTTGAGATTATAATGAATTTAAAACAGGTGGTACTGAAACATAATATAGAGGAATTTCCCCATGTAATTCCTCCATTTGAGATAAGCAATAAAGATGAGATATGTGCCCAGGATTTAATTAATGATAATAGCGTTGAAGTTCTGAATAAAAATTTGCATATTGCAACTCTTCAACCTGATAAAAAATTGACAATACAGGTTGAGATTACCAAGGGGAGAGGTTATATCCCTTACGAAAAAATGAAATTTATGAAGCCTCAGGTACCTGTTGGAACTATTCTGATAGACGGTATTTATTCACCTATTAGGAAGGTAACGTTTCATGTTGAAAACACCAGAGTCGGACAATTTGTTGATTATGAAAAATTAATACTGGAGGTATGGACAACAGGTGCTGTTTCACCTCAAGATGCCATAGAAGAAGCAACTGGATTAATGAACAAACATTTTTCCGGGATAGGTGAGAACCAGAGAATAGGTTATGAGGAAACAAAAAAAGAAGAGGGAGGCAAGAAGATTGAGCAGATTAATTTAGAGATGCCCATATCTGAACTTAAGCTTACCACCAGGGTTTTGAACGGCTTGATTTCTAAAAAAATAGAAACGCTGGGAGAATTAGTCTCTCTTTCCAGAGAAGAACTGGAAGGGATAAGAAATCTCGGCAAAAAGTCAATAGAAGAAATAGAAAATGCTTTAAAAAAAGTAGGATGCAGGTTGAAGAACGATCAGAAGTTGGTAGAGAAAGAGGTTGAAAAATGAGGCATAAAAAGAAAATTAGAAAACTTGGCAGAAATAAATCTCACAGGAAAGCGTTGACAAGAAATATGGCTGTCAGTTTTTTTCAGTACAGAGAGATAGAAACGACTGAAGCAAAGGCTAAGGAGTTACAGAAAACTGTGGAGAAAATAATAACTCTCGGGAAGAAAGGGGACCTGGCAAGCTACCGTCGTATAAATTCATTATTAAATCATTCCCAGAGTCTCAAATATGTGAGAGAGGTTTCTGAACAGTACAAGGATAGGAACGGTGGATATACCCGTATAATAAAATTGCCGCCGAGAACAGGTGATAATGCCAGAATGGCAATAATTAAACTGGTGTAGTATGGGTTTAAATAAAATCGCAGGTCAGTGAAAGAGATGTTAAAAAATGGACAAAGATATTAATCTCAGGTTGCTGGACAAATTTGACAAGGATGAAAATATTTATGAGTTGATATGTAAACTTGCAGAAAAGGCACATTCCGTTATAGACGGTAGAGCCACTTCCGTTGAGATAAAGGAATCAAGCCCCATTCAAACCGCAATGGCAGAGTTTTTGTCCGGGGTGGAAAAGGCGGGGGAATGAAAAACTTTATTGAGTTGTTGAAATTGATGAAGAAGAAGGATGCTTCAGACCTGCATATTAAATTTGGCAGGAAGCCGATGTTTCGGATAAAGAAAGAACTTAAGGTCTTTGAAGAATGGGATGGGACATTAACGGTTGAGGATATTGAGGCGATACTTACCAAGGTTATGACCGCCGGGCAACTTGAGGTTTTTAAAAAAGAGAAAGAAGCCGACTTTGCTTTTGATGACCCCGAGGTGGGAAGATACAGGGTGAATGCTTTTAAGCAAAGAGGTAAAACAGGAATGGTCTTCAGAAAGATAAAGGATACAATTCCCACCTTCAGTGAATTAAATCTTCCCGAAGTTCTTGGGGATATATCTTATTATCCCGATGGTATAGTTCTTATCACAGGTCCCACCGGTTGTGGTAAGTCAACAACTCTTGCTACCATGATAGAACATATCAACAAGGGGAAGGAAAAACATATTGTAACGATAGAAGACCCTATAGAATATTTATACAAGGATAATAAATCGGTTATCAACCAAAGAGAGGTTGGAATAGATACAAGTTCTTTTTCTACAGCACTGAAACATGTTTTAAGAGAGGACCCGGACATAATTCTAATTGGGGAACTAAGAGATGTTACTACATTCCAGGCGGCTATCAATGCCTGTGAGACAGGACACCTTGTCTTTGCTACCCTTCATACCATTGATACGCTGACAACAATTGCGAGAATGCTTGATTTTTTCCCATCTACCCAGCATGAACAGATACGAAAAATTATTTCATATCACCTGAGGGCGACAGTCTGTCAAAAACTTGTTCCAAAAAAAGACCAATCAGGGTTAGTTCCTATTTGTGAAATAATGATAGTAAACCCCATTATTGCAAAACTTATTCAGGACAATAAGATGAATAAAATATACTCCGCAATGGCTGCTGATTCAGAGATAGGTATGCAGACCTTTAACCAGCACCTTGTAAAACTTATACAGGATGGTACCATTGAACCAGAAACGGGATTTTCTGTATCTCCTTCTCCCCATACCCTTGAGATGAACCTCAGGGGGATATACCTGGATGAAGAAACAAAAATCATCGGTGAATGAAAAAGGAAACTCCTGATTTTATCACAGCAATTGTTACCATCTCTTTGATGGTCTCCCTTTCATTTCTTGCCTCCTTTACTGCTGAGAAATTTACCGTAATATCTTCAGATGTAGTATCTTCTTTTGTCTGGAGTGTTTCCAGCACTATTCTTACACTGTCTATTCTGCTCTATTATGTTTTTACAAGGTTCAGGAAGTATGTTTTATATCTTCTCAGAAAACCATCAGTCACGTTTTCTTACATCTTTTACGCCTATTTACTCTTCCTCCCTTGTTTATTTCTTATCACCTTTGTTTCATTTGTATTTTTTAGGTCTATCGGTTTGAATCCTGCTCCACAACAGGTTATATTTTTTTATCTAAAATCCGACTCTTTTTATATATTATTTACCCTTTTTTTCTTAAGCAGCATAGTGGCACCTTTTGCCGAAGAGATTATATTCAGAGGGATTATTTATCCATCTTTGAAGGAGAAATTTCCGGTTCCCTCCGCAATATTTTTAAGTTCAGCCATATTTGCTCTTATGCATAACGAGGTCTTTGTTGTAGCAGGTCTTTTTGCGTTCGGCATACTGCTTGCATATCTGTTTGAAAAACATCAGAATTTGTGGTTACCTATAGGTGTACATTTTTTAAATAATCTTTTTGCAAATGTCGCTATCCTTGTAGTCAAATACACCGAGGTAATGAAGGCACTGGAGGTATAAGAAATGAGAATACTGGTCTTGGGGAGCGGAGGGAGAGAACATGCAATAGTCTGGAAGATAAAAAGGGATAGCGGTGGTAATGAAATTTTTGTTTTACCCGGCAACGGCGGTATCTCCTATGAAGCAGAGTGTCTATCTGGGAGTATTGATGCACCTGAACAGGTATATGAAATTGCTTCAGGGAAGAAAATTGACTTAACTGTTGTTGGGCCTGAGGTCCCGCTTTCTATGGGGATAGTTGATGTTTTTATGAAAAAGGGGCTGAAGATATTCGGGCCTTTAAAAAAAGGAGCAGGGCTGGAATCCTCAAAGTGGTTTGCCAAGGAGTTTATGAAGAGGCACAATGTTCCTACCGCTGATTTTTCTGTTGTGGATAGTCTTAAAGATGGAATGAAGGTTCTTGAGAAGAAACAGTTTCCCTGCGTTGTCAAATATGACGGTTTAGCCGCAGGAAAAGGTGTTCAGGTCTCGGAGAATATAACCGAAGCGGAGGAATTTCTTCACAGGATATACACCAGCAGGGAATTTGGTGCGGAGAGCCGGAAGGTTATTATAGAAGACTGTCTTACTGGGACCGAAATGTCTTACCTGATTTTTACGGATACTGAAAGTTTTATTCCGATGGTTCCGGCAAAAGACCACAAGAGGGTTTTTGACGGAAACAGAGGTCCTAATACCGGTGGTATGGGATGTTATTCACCGCCGAGGTTTTTTAATCCAGAGATTGAGGAGATTATAAAGAGAAGGATAGTCGTTCCTACCTTGAAGGGTTTGCAGGAAGAGAATATTGACTACAGAGGGGTTTTATATTTTGGTATTATGTTGACGGAAAAAGGTCCCTATGTGTTAGAATATAATATCAGGTTCGGAGACCCGGAGACACAGGTGATTCTGCCGAGGATGGAAAGCAGCCTTATAGAAGTAATGGAGGCAGTTATAGAAAGGTCTCTGAATAAGATTAAAATGATATGGAGTGACAAGAGGTCTGTTTGTGTCATACTCGCATCTGGCGGCTATCCCGGCAGGTATGAAAAGGGGAGGGAGATAAAAGGACTGGATGGTGTGAGGGATAAGGGTGTAATGGTATTTCATGCAGGGACCCTGAAAAAACAAGACGGAAGAGTTGTAACTTCAGGTGGAAGGGTGCTCGGGGTGACAGCGGTTGATGAGAGTCTTGAAGCGGCGCGGGAAAAGGCTTACAGCGCGGCGGAGATAATAGGGTTCGAAGGTAAACACTACAGAACTGACATAGGCATTGTTTGAGGAGTTTAGATTCATTAAGGTTGTATCAAGAAATAGATGTTCTATCCCCTCCTTTGGCAGCAGGATGGTCAGGGAGGATTTGGGAGGAGGGAAAATGTCTACTTTAAATAATATGAAGGCGGGTATTATAGGAGCAGGAGGTATCGCGGAATACCATATAAATGGATACATCAATACAGGTGTTAAGGTTGATGCTATTGCAGATAAGGATGTAAAGAGGGCTGAAGACAGGGCGAAAAAATATGGCATTAAGAGGGTCTATTCTTCTTATACAGAAATGCTTGAAAAGACTGATGTTGGACTTGTCAGTGTATGTCTCCCTAACAGTATCCACTGTGAAGTGGCAATTAAGGTATTAGATTCAGGAAGGAACGTTTTCTGTGAAAAACCCCCGGCACTGAATGCAGAAGAGACTTTAAAAATGGCTGAAACTGCAAAAAGGACAGGGAAGACCCTGATGTTTGATTTCAACAACCGCGCGAGGCCAGAGGCACAGGCACTGATGAGGTATATAAAAAACGGCGACATCGGACAGATAAATTCAGCACAGGCTTTTTGGATACGAAGATGCGGAATACCTGGTTTCGGCGGATGGTTTACGCAGAAGGCACTCTCCGGAGGAGGTCCGGTGATTGATTTGTTACATATGATAGACCTGGCGCTATATTTCATGGAGTTTCCAGAGCCCGAGTGGGTGCTTGCAGGAACCTTTGATGACTTTGCAGGCAATGCGGATTTCAAAGGGCCCTGGGGTATCCCTGATGTCAAGGGCGGTATTATGGATGTTGAAACCGCCTCGCACGCCTTCGTCAGGTTCAAGACCGGTCAGGTCCTTTTTGCGAGGAACAGTTGGGCGGAGATGAACGAAAGGGAAGAGGTTTCTGTTACCTTTCAGGGTAAGAAGGCAGGTGGTATGGTCAGGCGTCTTTTCGGCAGGGACGGAATAGATGATACCGCAATTGATGACTGCGAAATATACACTACGGAATACGGTAGACCCGTAAACAGGAAGGTTGTAACTGAGCCTGATGAAAAGATGGGTAGGGAGAGGGCCGTTGTAAATTTCGTAAAGGCTGTTGCAGGAGAGGAAGAGCCCTATTCAAATCCAGAAGAGGCGATAATCCTCATGAGGATTATAGATGCCATCTATGAGTCAGCAGAGACAGGGTCTCCTGTAAAGACAATCTAAACCATAGAGGGCGTACTACCGTCTAAATAAAATATAGCGGTGTGCAACAATATCCATGTACAGTAATGAAAAGATGAAAAATATAATGTTGGGGGTGTTGCTGTTTTTTTTGTTTTTTGCGGGATGTTCCGTCAGATACCTTGAGGAGTCCGCGGACAGACAGGTATACCGTATTATAGACGAGAAGAAGGACGGAATAAAAA